>CAYRXP010000272.1:0-2264 GCA_964428145.1 uncultured Enterobacteriaceae bacterium | reverse complement strand
AATCTATGGCTGTTTAAGCGAACTAATTTCTATTAGATATGAGGGGGCATAAAGCAGTCTTGAAATATCGATATAGATCCCCTGGTTTGCTTACATATGATAAATGGATAACACTTCTGAAGAGAATGGCTCTTGGCTGAAATCATGTGTCTTCAAATTATCGAGTTTTTCAACGGAATAGCTGGTAATCAGACGGTCAGATGTAACACTTGTTAGGCACACTCATAGCAGATTGACTCCAATTGTTCGTGCTAGCAAAGCCACCGCGATAAAACATGCAAGTGTAATTCCAATACTGGCGAGCATCGTTAACCAGAAATCAAGCCGTGGGAGAACGTAGGGAAACATAGCGAACATCGGAAGAGTTGGAATGACATACCAGAACGTATACCAAGCGTGATTAGCAATCTTGGCCTGAGATTGACTCTCAAAATGCATCCAAAATAGAACCAATAGTGTCACTAGGGGCAGCGCCGCAACAAGCGCACCCAACTTATCGCTTCGCTTAGAGATCTCAGAGACAATCACCACGGTTGCCTAACCTGTTAATAACGAGCCAAAAATCAATCATTTTCATATTCCCTTTTAAAAGATTATTGTCCATATTAACTTGATATGAGGAAAAGGAAATGCAGAGCGCAAATATCATTTTTTTTGGTATGCGATATATCCTGCAATGTGCGCCCAATTTCCCTCGAGCCTGCATGAGGCTATAAAAGGTCTATAATCTTATAATTCAAGTCAATCTGAGAATGAATAGTATGAAACTTTTAGTGTTTATTCCGCTCGCTGTTTTATCTTTTGGTGCTTTGGCTTTCTGTATTTTCTGTTAGTAGAAAACAATAACCCCGCCAAAGCGGGGTTATTAAGGAATAATTTATTCTTTAGCCTATTGTCCATAAGTTTTTTTTATGTAAGACAGCACTTCGCGTAGGTCTTGATCAGAAAGATTTGGATTCCCACCTCTGGGAGGCATCGCCATTGGTGAGCCTGGACTCTGAAAACCGTTGGTAATGTTTTGTAAAAGAATGTCATCTGACTTTGATAGTCGTTCTTTGAAATCAGGCACACCTGGTATTGCACCGCTACCATCCGCCCCATGACAAGCTATACATGTTTGATTGTAAACTTGCTCTCCACTTAACCCTATACTATCTGTATCACTACCTGCCGCTGCAGTAGTTACTGTAAAGTTACTGGACTGCAGAAAAGTGAGAATGTCTCGCGCTTGTTGTCCAGTAAGGCCAGCACGTAAGCGCATATGTTGCATGATCGGTTTCCATTCATCATCACGAAACTCCTTGGGGTCTCGCATATTATGACAACGGGCACAATTATTCGCCCATTGTTGCGCACCTCTGCTTATGTCACCGGCCTTACTGCTATCTTCAGCAGCATTGATAAACCCTGGAAACAGAACAAGACTGAAGATTAAACCGCATGTATAGAAAATATTTTTATGTCTATAATTTGTCATTAGATGTCTCCTTTAGAATCCATAGCTTAGTTGTATGAGTAGCCTGTCTTCGTCAGTTGGCTCACCCTCTAGCCCATCATTGAATTCATAGCCCATTTTAGCAATCGCTTGTGGAGCAATTAGATAATTCAACCCTAATGTCCACTGTTCCTGACGCTGGTCAGCATGATTAGAATCGTAGTCTGAGTAACGCACTACCGCTTCTAAATTCCTCAGGTACTTATACGGTATATGGGAGAATTTATATGAAGCTTGCGCGTACCATGCTTCCCATTCCTGACTATCTGGTGCAACACTTATTGCCAGGGAACCGACTTTTTGACGAATATACTCTGCGCGAAGGTCCAAACCCTTCCATCGTCCAAATGCATCAACGCCAAACACATCATAATCGCGATCAGCAAATCCATCATCTTCCAGTCCGACATCACCAAAAGCACCGGAAACACCAATTTCAACATTCGCTATTGGCACAAAACCAATGCGTCCACCAAACAGGAAGTTGTCATCCTCATTACCGGTAGCACCTGCGGTCTCGACAGCTTCGATCTCATCCCCATCCTCATTGAGCTCCAATTCATTCGGTCCGTTAGATACAAAAAAAGAATAGTTTGCAAACATCGTATCCCCCAATGGCACACCACCACGGAACTGCAAGCCAACATCAGCAATTGGGGCAGCCTGATCATGTCCGAATCCAGCGGGTGCTGTAGGAAGTTTATTGATCCAGCTTGGATGTAAATTTTGACGGAAATAACCTAGCGGACTGAGGAATTTTCCTCCCATC
>CAYRXP010000271.1:0-2264 GCA_964428145.1 uncultured Enterobacteriaceae bacterium | reverse complement strand
GGCTTTATTCTACAGATTTTATGAGTCACTCGTCAGAAGACCATTTGGAGGGGGGAGTCATTTCAATCAGTTGATGCACCCAGTCCTCACGTTTTTTATCATGTGCTTGATTAATCAGTTATAATTTCCTTCCATTAATACTAATTACCGGATCTTCTTAATCCTGATTAGGAAGATCGTGAGATGAAATGAGCGAAGAAATTCTGATAAATGTTACCCCTCAGGAAACCCGTGTTGCAGTGGTGGAAAACGGCATTTTACAGGAAATCTACGTCGAGCGATCTCAGAAACTTGGATTGGTCGGAAGCATCTTCAAGGGGAGTGTTTCTCGCATCTTACCGGGCATGCAAGCAGCTTTTATAGATATCGGACTTGAGCGAACCGGCTTTTTACATACATCAGATATTGTACCTGCCACCGAGACTTCTCCAACAAACGATGACAGTTTAACACAACAACCAGCGATAGAATCATTACTACGCGAAGGACAGGATGTTCTGGTACAGGTCGTTAAAGACCCTTTAGGTAACAAGGGAGCCAGGTTAACAACACGACTTTCTATTCCATTAAGATATCTTGTTTTTATCCCGAATTATCAGCATATAGGAATCTCACAGCGCATTGAGGATGAAACTGAACGTGAACGCTTACGTAATATTATATTAAATTTTGAATCAGAAAATTTGGCCCTCGCTACGAACAACGGTTCAAACGACACGTCCGGCAAAACCGTGAAAAACCTGTCACTATTAGACAAAGGCGGCTTCATCGTCAGGACAGCTGCAGAAGGTATTCCGGACGATGAGATTTATCGAGATATAGAATTCTTGCATAAACTGTGGGACTCCGTTGTTATACGAGCAGACAATACCTATCCTCCCGGTGTTGTCTATGAGGATCTCCCACTGGTCATGCGTACCATGAGAGATTTGGTTCATGCAGATATTGAAAAGGTTCGTATTGACTCAAAAGAAACCTTTAAAAGGGTAATGGAATTTTCCAAGAAATTTATTCCTGAATTTCTTGGCCGAATTGAATATTACAAAGGCGAACATCCTATTCTGGATCTCTATTCTGTTGAAGATGAAATTCAAAAAGCCTTGGGGAAAAAAGTACAGTTAAAATCTGGCGGGCATCTGATCATTGACCAAACTGAGGCAATGACAACAATCGATGTCAATACCGGTGCTTTTGTTGGAAGAAGGAATCTGGAAGAAACAATCTACAAAACGAACCTTGAAGCTGTACAAACGATAGCTAGACAACTACGATTACGTAACCTCGGCGGCATCATCATTATCGATTTTATTGATATGCAGGATGCAGAACATGGTCGGCAGGTTTCACGTTCTCTTGAAAAACATCTCAGCAAAGATAATTCGAAGATAGCCATGAGTGAACTTACATCACTTGGTCTGGTTCAACTCACACGAAAACGAACAAGAGAAAGTCTTGAACACACGCTATGTGAGGCTTGTCCAACCTGTAAAGGCAAGGGTACCATTAAAACAGCAGAAACAGTCTGTTATGAAATTTTCCGTGACATTATGCGTGAAGTGCGTCAATTTGAGGCAAATAAATTACTCGTTGTCGCATCACAGGAAGTTGTAGATATGTTACTCGATGAAGAATCAAGCGGTGTGGGAGAACTGGAAGAGTTCATTGGCAGACCAATTTCATTCCAGGTGGAATCTCTTTATATTCAAGACCAGTATGACATCGTTTTGCTTTAACCAGTCTCTGATGCTAAAAACTATTTTTAAACGTTTATATCATTCTATCCTGTATTTATTTGTCTTTGCTGTTCTGACATTTGCTATTGTCATTACAATAATTCGCCTTGCACTTCCCGGAATCGGTGAATATCGCCAGCAAACACAGGACTGGATCAGTCAATACATGAACTACCCTGTAGAAATTTCAAATATTGATGCCGACTGGAATAGCTGGAACCCTAAGCTACACCTGCACCAAGTCAGCATCCTGGATCCTGTCTCGAACGAACAGATCTTGAAGTTTCAATCAGTCCTGATCAGAATTGACATTTTTAAAAGCCTGTACAGAAATGAAATTATTCCAAAAACAATCACCGTTTCTGATTTGAGACTAACACTGATACGTCGACAGGATGGTTCTGTCACTGCATCAAAATATTTACCTGATGATTTTAAGGGCAGACAGCTAAACGATGATGTACTTGCCAAATGGTTTCTTGCCCAGAAAAATATATTGGTAAAAAAAGCACAAATTACATTGTTCGATCT
>CAYRXP010000270.1:0-2286 GCA_964428145.1 uncultured Enterobacteriaceae bacterium | reverse complement strand
TCTACTACCTACATCCCTGTAGGCATCCAGGCAATATTCTCGGCTCTAGCATCCTCGGTAACTGCTCCTGCGTTACTCTCGGCTCTAGCATCCTGCTTCGCTCTACCGATTACTTCCATGTAATCGTACCTCCTATGTCCATATAGTCGTGCTTCGCTCTACCGATTACATCCTTGTAATAGTACCACCTACATCCATGTGGTCGTCCCGGCGTTACTCTCGGTCTCTGTTCTTGACTCGATTCTACCGATTACTTCCATGTAATCGTACCGCCTTCTTCCGTATAGGCGACCTTGTTTGTTTACCATCTGTAGAATATAGACCTCTGTAGGGAAATATCAATAACAGGGTAGTTTGCTTTTGTTCATTTTTGATTCTTTATGTTTTTACTATACTTAGGCAAAGTGTGGCTGGTTCCGTGCTTCTTGCACAAACGACACTTTTTCATTCATTGTATTTATAAAATATTCTGTGGTATTGAATTTCCTGCAATAAAGTAGACACTTCCATCGAACAGGATGCATTATCTGAAGATTATCTTTCTTAATAACATGGGGCCAATCAATTGAAGAGACTTTTTGTTGCCTTGACTATCCCTGATTCTGTTTCTAAAAAGTTAGTAGCGTTACAACCGGAGCCTGTGAAACAGATTCGTCTGGTTAAACCTATGAATATACATTTGACGCTGCATTTCATTGGACAGGCGGATCTGGATAAAACTGCAAATGTCCTGGAACAAGTCTCTGTTCAACAATTCAAAATTAAGTTAAAAGAGCCAGGTCTATTTCGATCAAAAAATGGCTCGATTACCTTTTGGGTTGGGGTTCAGGAAAATGAAAAATTGCTTGAGCTCTATCATGAAATCGCTTTTGCGCTGGCTGATGTGGGTTATCAAAAAGAAGAACGCAAATTCAGTCCACATATCACTCTGGCCCGTTGTAAAAAAGGTATTTCCAGACCGATCATAGATAAATTTCTGCAACAAAAAGACAGCGCTTTCTCTGCACTACAAATCACAGATTTCGGCTTGTATTCAAGCAATCTTACAAATGCCGGTCCGGTCTATAAGCTTGAGCATGTATATTCGTTGAATCTTTCTTGAATAATTCCTGCCCTTTTTTATTTTTCTGTATCTAGGCTACTTATACGTCCACATTAATCTTTATATGCCAGGGCTCATAACGCACTCCCAACTGGTTGTTCTGCGGATAGCGCAGTTTTAGATACCCCAGTTCAGAAAGTCTTTTATATACCTCTGTTTCAGTAAAACGTCCTGTAAAATTTAAGGCACCGTAACCTGCCTGCCCTACGTCAAAATCACCATTACCATGAAATGAGTAGCCGGGGGGTGCAAGTGATCGGGAGGCAAGAGATAGATTGCCATCACTGCTGTATACTTTGTTCAGAAACAGCAGAAACTGTTTCACCACGCCACGGATTCCGGAAGTCAGGACAACCTGCTCTCCCAGCTCTTTTTTTATGATTTTAAATAATTCAACCGACCTTTCTTTGTATAGAAAATTCCCGCTATACGGGATTTTAACAACCTCATTTTTTTTGACCTGGTCGGTTATTTCTTTTAAAGGCTTTTGTCCCAAGAAGCCGTATCGCTGTCCATCTTCATAGAAGGTTAGCTCCATAAAACTGAGCTCCGGTTTCGTAAATTTTCCGACCTTGGAATAGTTACGGGCAAGTGATAGTCCGTCCGTAAAACTCAAGATATTAAAATTACCATGACCAACCAGTTTCTGAAGACGTCTCAGCCGCATCACCGTCGACTCGAATGTATTATAAAGATTGCTTTCAATAAGCAAGTCATCTTTATGCAGGTGATTAAAATTTTGTATCTTATGCAAGTAATCTTTGAGTTCATCTCCCGGGTATACATTTGTACCTGCAAAATAACCGTTGATTGTCTTTGCTAATATTTCCGGAGCAATGCCAAATCCGATACACCCCAAGCCCAAGGCTTTTAAAAAATACCTTCTCTTCATACTCTTAATCATTGAGTTTTGTCATTCTTGTTAATACTCGCTAGCATAGCAGTTTTTTCATTATTAAATAGGTCGTTCACAAAATATTCCTTTCCTAAAAATAATTGGTATCAGGCCACTTTTATCAATACTCCGGCTATATTCGTACTTTAGTATGTATGGGAAAATACAGATAACTAATACGAGTTTTTACTTAATCAAACAAACGGGGTTGTTTTGAGCTAAATTGTAAGAACTAATTGATAGTTTTAAACTACACTATGAAGGTACTAAACTAAGTATCTCTATGCAC
>CAYRXP010000269.1:0-2322 GCA_964428145.1 uncultured Enterobacteriaceae bacterium | reverse complement strand
CTGAAGGCGGCCCATGAGCAACTGAAGAGTGAGGTCAACGAGCGACAGCGGGCCGAGGAGGCGCAACGGTCCCAAAATGAGTTCATCGAAAACGTGGTCCAGAACATCAAGGACGGGCTGGTTGTATTCGACAGGGACCTCCGCATCACCTATTGGAACAACGCCATGGAGGAGATTTCAGGAACGGCTGCAGACGAGGTACTAGGGAAGGTGGCCTTGGAAGTTTTCCCCCACCTCATTGAGGAGGGCGTGGATGAGCTGCTCAAAGCCGCCCTGGCGGGTCAGGACGCTGCGAGGTCAAATATTTCTCATAAGACTTCGAATGGAAAGGTCAGGCGTACGAATGAAAGATATCTGCCCATGCGGGATCTGGCGGGAGATGTCACTGGGGCGCTGGCCATTGTGGAAGATGTGACGGAGGCGCTCCGCTTGAAACTGTATGTAGACCACCTCGAGGAAGAGTTCAAGGAGTGCATGCTCGTCGATATCGCCATGGGCATCATCATACAGGAGTTTGCCCTGTCGGCGGCTCAGGGCTATCGATTAATTAAGAAGCATAGCCTGGACAAGAAAAGAAAGGTGGGAGAGGTGGCTATGGAAATTATTACTTTATTTGGGTCTCCCGAAGAGCAGAAAAAATCTGGGAAAAGATTTATTGGATCGATTGATGAATAATTTGAGGTTAGCGGGGATGAGACGAAAGGTGAAGGCAAGACAAAAGGCCAACTTTGAAAGGAGGTGGTAAAAATGCATCAAGAGAGACACCAAAGGATTGCTGAACGGCTTGCTCAATTGGGCGAAACATCTGACAACGAGTTCAGGCGGTTAAAAGGGGAGGCGCAGGAAGCCAAAGCCTACGCCGAGACCATCTTGGAGACGGTGCGGGAACCCTTTGTAGTCCTCAATGGGGACCTATGCGTGGTATCGGCAAATCAGTCTTTCTACCAGACATTCCAGGTCTCACCGGAGGAGGTGGATGGCCACCTCATCTACGAGATGGGCAACGACCAGTGGGACATTCCCCGGTTGCGGGCGCTGCTGGAGGAGATGCTCCCGAAGGACACCCAGGTCCAGGACTTTGAGGTGGACCATGCGTTTCCGAAGATCGGGCGTAGGGCGATGCTGCTCAATGCCCGTCGCATCTCTCGGGATAACGGGGGAACCCCTTTGATTCTCCTCGCCCTTGAGGATATCACAGAGCGCCAGCGGGCCGAGGAGGAGCTTGGAAAGGTCCGCGAGACCCTGGAGAGTCAGCTCCAGAATCGGACCGATGAACTGAAGGCGGCTCATGAGCAACGGAAGGGTGAGGTCACCGAACGCAAGCGGGCCGAGGAGGAGCTTGGAAAGGTCCGCGAGACCCTGGAAAGTCAGCTCCAGAATAGGACCGATGATCTGAAGGCGGCCCATGAGCAACTGAAGAGTGAGGTTACCGAGCGCAAGCGGTTGGAGGAGGAGATGAGTTCCCTCGAAGACCTCATCGAGAACGAAGTCCAAAGCATCCGGGACAAGCTGGTCGCCGACGGACGGGCTACAAAGCCAACCTCATGATGACGGCCGACAGCCAGGTTACCACAATATTCGGGCCATCCTTGATGGGGGGGAATTGAAGAGGATACGGTGGAGGTGGTCGCCGAGCAGCATCCCTGAGGTTGCCCACCGCCAGTGGTGCGCTCTCTATGAGACGTTCACCGGGCCGGTGGGGGCCACAGTCCACCTCCTGGAGCCGGAAAAGGACCTGCCTGACATGGTCTTCACCGCCTCGGACATGCACACCACCTGGCAATGGGCCAAGCAGATCGCCGCCAGCGACTGGCTAGGGCGACATCCCTACCACCCCTACGGCGATTGGATGAAGCAGGTCGCCCCGATGGAGACCTGGGAATGCTGGCGGGGCGGACCGATGATCTTTCACCAGTCGCCCCTCAGAAGGCTTTGGGAAATTAATTTCCTCAGGGATTTGGAGCATCCGGTGAGAACCCCGCCTGCCAAACCGGCCCCGCTAAGCGCAGGTGACCGTCGGTAACGATGGGGCGCTAATCGAAAAAAGCGACCGGCCTGATCCCTTAACCTAAAGAGAGCTCTCTTGTCGGCAGTCTCCTGGGATAATTAATCCTAGGAATTTGTTGGACTTTTCCGCCCCCAGCATATATATATTATATAATTAAAATAAAGTATCGTATCTCTCAATAACCGCTATTCTGACCTTGGGGGAGTGAGTCAGTGAAAGCGGATTCTAGAAGCCAGGTTGCCCTTTAAGGAGGGTAGCTCGGCTTTTTTTATTGTGAAATTTGACCTACGTGATAGGGGTCGGCCTTAAACTGG
>CAYRXP010000268.1:0-2335 GCA_964428145.1 uncultured Enterobacteriaceae bacterium | reverse complement strand
AGCCGTTGAGCGTTGTCAAATCATTGTGGAAGACAACGGCATCGGGTTCGACGAGGGATATGCAGACCGCATCTTCGGCGTTTTTCAGCGCCTTCACGGTCGCAAAGAGTACGAGGGTTCAGGAATCGGCCTGTCGGTTTGCCGTAAGATTGCCGAGCGCCATGGTGGAAGTATTACAGCAAAGAGCGCCCCCGGAGAGGGAGCGACATTTATCGTTACGCTGCCCGTCAAACAAAAACAAGGAGAAAACGGACAATGAGCAAACGCCTAAAACCAATCACGATCCTGATTGCCGATGACGACGACGATGACCGCTTGTTGGTGAAGGAAGCGTGGGAAGATAGTCGGTTAGCTAACGGGCTACGATTCGTCGAGGATGGCATAGAACTGATGGACTATCTCTACAGTCGCGGCAAATATGCAAATGAAGGCAGCGCGCCTCGCCCCGGTCTAATCCTGCTCGATCTGAACATGCCGAAAAAAAATGGGTTTGAGGCGCTGCAGGAGATCAAGGCCGACCCTGATCTGCGGAAAATCCCTATCATCGTGTTTACGACATCGAAGGAGGAGGAAGACATCTTTCACAGCTACAATTTGGGTGTCAGCGGATTCATTACCAAGCCGGTCTCGTTGGAGGGCCTGTCGGAGGTTTTGAAGTCCCTGAGAAACTATTGGTTCGAAATTGTCGAGCTTCCTATTGCTCGGGAAGGAGGCTGAGATGGACAACGACCGCATCAAAATATTGCTCGTCGATGATGACGATGACGACCATGTGATAACCCGTAATTTGCTCTCAGAAATTGAGGGGTGGCACTTCGATCTGGAATGGGTGGACACGTATGATGTCGCCCTGGAGAAGATTCGGCAGCAAGAGCACGACGTCTATCTTCTCGACTACCGCCTTGGTGCGCGAACTGGGCTTGACCTCTTGCGCGAGTCCCTTGAGCTGGGATGCAAGGCACCGATGATTTTGTTGACCGGACAAGGAGACCGGGAAGTGGACATGGAGGCGATGAAGGCAGGCGCGCAAGACTACTTGAATAAGAATAACATGAACTCCACCTCACTGGAGCGTTCAATTCGCTATGCCATTGAGAGGCACAAGAAGAAACTGAAGCGTTCAATAAGCTATGCCATTGAGAGGCGCAAGAAGCAAGCCGATCAGCCACAGGAGTCACATTGATTAAGAACCGGGAAGGTCCTGGGCTTTATATGTTCTGGTTGCCAGCTTCCCGGACACTCGGCCCGGGTGAAACAAGCTGGCCGCTCAGGTTCCCCACCAGAGCTTCTCATCAATATCATAAAATGGGCAGCCACATTGGCCGTGGTGCACCCAATGGCCTTGCGCACGGTCACCTCACCGGTAGCGTCTTCCTCCACCCGCTCCTAGAGGATGCGCCTTAGCACCTCCACCTTCTTGCGAACAGAGCGGGGCAGCTTCTTGCCTCTTAACTCCACGAAGGCCACCAGACGGCGGGCATCGTCCACAAGCTCCACCAGCTTGGCCCGCCGCTCGTCTTCGCTCACTCTCTCGTAGCGCACCTCAGAGCAGTACGCGCCGGCCTCGACCTGCACCTCCCAATCTCGGGACTTGAGGCTTATCAACAACGAGCGGTTCGCCTTCCAGAGCACGCCAAGGTGTTGACAATAGCAATGTAGGCCACCACCTGGGTGGCGTCGGTGATCTGGACCTCCTCGGGCTTTATCAACTCCTCGGCCACCAACTTCTCCAGGAGCTTCTCGAAACTCGCCCGCTCCTTGCCATGGGACATCAGACGGTCCTGAAACTTCCCAAGAAAACTGTGGTCGAAGCCCTCGTCGTTCACCTCCAGGCCCAGGGCGTACTTCCACCGAAGATCGTAGCGGACCCGGTCTTCGGCCTCCCGGTCCGAGAGGTTCTCCCGCCGCTGCAGGATGGTCACCATGGTGAGCATCGCTGGAGACTTGGCCGGTCGGCCCCGGTCGGGGCAATACATACAGGCGTAGTCCTCGTCGTTGATAAGAGGATAGACGAGCTCCCTAAACTGGTGCCAGAAGCTATCGGGCGGGAAGAGTGGTTGGCAAATCTGGTCGGTATCGAAAAATGAGGGTTGTTTGGAGCGAGCATCAAGCATAAGACACCTCCATACTCCCTCCATCACACGACATTATAACAAAATATTCAAAGGGTTACAAGATAAAATCTCCCTTCGCATGGGAAAATACTCGGAAAAAAGCCGGGGACTTTATCGACACTCTCATCGTGAAATACAACCTTTGCTCGGAGAAGAAAACAGGGCGCCCGGCCCACGCCGGCTCAAGAACAAGCCCGCAAGGGCTATCGCCGCTAACAGCC
>CAYRXP010000267.1:0-2354 GCA_964428145.1 uncultured Enterobacteriaceae bacterium | reverse complement strand
TTCACATCAGATCAAGGTAAAACATGAAACACGAATTTAAATTTGAAGAAATAACGCGGCAGGTTCTAGAGTCATTGCCATCTGACATCGGCAAAATACAGGCGGATGTGGAGAAAAATCTTAAGGCTGGATTGCAAGCCACATTCTCCAGAATGGATCTCGTCTCTAGAGAAGAATTTGATATCCAGACAAAACTACTTTCCCGTACACGTGCACTGGTTGAAGAACTGGAGAAAAAGATTGATACATTGGAACAAGTCAAAAAGTCCTAGATTTCAACCCTATTAATAATGCTAATGAATAAAGCTTAATATTGATTGACATGATGTCTTGCCATCATATGATTGCCATTAACTACCACTGTCACTGCTACCACTTTTTAATGCTAGGCAACTGATATAACAAGAGAGAGGGATTTCTGATCTGCGACAAGCAGATTTATTAAGGATGATGAGTATTGCAATTACCTATAGCCGTGCAGAGGTCGGCATTCATGGCACCCAGGTTACCCTAGAGATTCACGGCACGCGCGGTCTACCCAGGCTTTCGCTTGTCGGGTTCCCTGAAGCTGCGGTTGGGGAAAGTAACGACGAGGTCCGTGGTGCCATTAGCATCAACCATTACGGGGTCCAGCTAGGCCGAGTGACTATCAATCTTGCACCCGCCGATTTGCCCAAAGAAGGCGCGCGCTTTGATTTAGCAATTGCCCTGGGGATTCTTGCTGCATCGGGACAAATAGCCAAAGGCCCCCTAGAACAGTATGAATTTGCCGGTGAACTCTCCTTATCCGGAGAACTTCGTGCCATCAAAGGGACACTTCCACTCGCCCATGCCTGTTCACTACAAAAACGTAAATTGATCTTACCCGTCCTAAATGCAGATGAAGCGTCACTTGTGTCCCATTTAGAGATTCATCCGGCAATGCATTTAATGGATGTCTGCGCACATATCGCTGGAAATGAGCAAATACCCTTGCACGCAGGCAAACCATTTGCTGACGGTATCGTATGTGAACATGATATTTCTGATGTCCGTGCCCAGAATCATGCCAAACGCGCCCTGGAGGTTACGGCTGCGGGTGGACATAACCTGATTATGATTGGTCCGCCTGGTACCGGAAAAACAATGTTGGCGGAACGATTGCCCGGCATTTTGCCGCCGATGACAGACACACAAGCACTGGAATCTGCAGCCGTAGCTTCGATCAGCGGCCAGGGATTCGATCCGAAAAAGTGGAAACAACGTCCGATAAGGCACCCGCATCACACCGCATCAGGAGTTGCGCTGGTTGGTGGTGGGAGTCATCCACGCCCCGGAGAAATATCTTTGGCACATCACGGTGTTTTGTTTCTTGATGAATTACCGGAATTTGATCGTCGCGTTCTGGAAGTGCTAAGAGAACCTTTGGAATCTGGGCGAATTGTGATTTCACGTGCAGCAAATCAGGGTGAGTTTCCTGCAGAATTTCAACTCATCGCTGCAATGAATCCCTGCCCCTGCGGCTATCTGGGTGACACAAGTGGTCGTTGCCATTGCACTGAAGATCAGGTACGTCGTTACAGGCAAAAAATATCAGGGCCACTACTCGACAGGATTGATATACATATAGAAATGGCCAATGTCCCGAAAAACGTTTTACATCAAGCACACAGTACCGACACTGAAGATAGTCGCACAGTACAACAACGCGTGGCCAGAGCTTACGAATTACAATTAAATCGATCGGGGAAAGCGAACCACAAACTCACAAACAAGGAAGTCAACAAATTCTGCAAGATTGATGATGCCAGTTCAAAACTTCTTGATACTGCAATCAATCGTCTGGGTTTATCTGCGAGGGCCATACATCGTATTCTAAAGGTCGCCAGAACCATTGCAGATTTGGCAATTGTGGAATCAATAGATTCAGCTCACTTGAGCGAAGCCATCAGCTACAGACGCCTGGATAGGGTGCACATTTGAAATGCTTGCATGCATATTTCAAATAGGGTCAAATAAATATCATGCAAGATCCTCACAAAATAAATGTATCAGTAAAAACAGGTTACGTCAGAGGTCAGTCTGATCCAGACAATGCGCGTTATGTGTTCGCCTATACCATCACCATCACAAATAGTGGATCCGTCCCCGCCAAATTACTCAGTCGCCGTTGGCTGATTACGGATGCCAACGGCAAGGTTCAGGAAGTCCGCGGTAATGGTGTCGTAGGGAAACAGCCACGTCTGGAACCGGGTGATACATTTTGTTACACCAGTGCTGCAATGATTGAAACACCTTTTGGGTATATGCAGGGAAGTTATTATTTAATTGCAGATGATGGCATTGAGTTTGATACAGAAATTCCTGTTTTTAGG
>CAYRXP010000266.1:0-2389 GCA_964428145.1 uncultured Enterobacteriaceae bacterium | reverse complement strand
CTCTACCGATTACTTCCATGTAATCGTACCGCCTTCTTCCGTATAGGCGACCTTGTTTGTTTGCCGTTTATTCAATATAGAACTCAGTACATAAATAGCAAATTGTAAGGGGTTTTTAATCAGTTTTATTTGGATAAGGCCTGTCAGTCATTTCATACAAATGTTTTAGTTCATCTTCCAGTTTATTGTTGGGCATATCCACACCAGCACGGCCATACCAGTATTGCGCATTACTTGTGTTACTTTCTACTCGATGCAGGTATGCATGAATAAGACAGGATAATTTATCGGAATATTGTTGTACTAGCTTATGAGACTCGTCCCAGCTTCCTTCACGAGCAAGATCCAAGGCTTTGATATGATCACATTCCATTTTTACCACCGGCGTTAAAAAAAGGGGGACAGGCCCTTTTTCTATTATTCAGATTGAACCCTTCGATAAGGGCCAAGCACAAAGTTGGCACTATGGATTTCTATAATTTTATCCCCAATCATGTCATGAACTAATCTTGAGTCAGATAAAGGATAATCATTTGATCTTGGCAAGTGCCGATAAAATATTTTTTCATCTAAATCTATTATCCATTTTTCTGAAGGTAGTTCGTCTACATTGACGTTATTGTCATCGTTTCCCATCTATATCACCCTTATACTTTATTAGCTAACGTATTATTAATCCTAACTATAAATTAATAATGATGAACACTGTTAATTATAGTACATTCATTGCTGTTCCCAACCTTAGGCGGGCATTCATCTATGTGAATCATACAAAAAATAGCGCCCTGTAATCTAAAATGAAATATCTTTTATAAATTGAATGACCTTAGAATTCTAACATCACTCCTATTAGGGAGCCTAACTTGTTATATGACTATCTGGATACAACAATAGTGAGGACAAAATTTGAGATGACAGGAATGAGTAGAATGATGAGGTCAATTTCTGTGCCAATGCTGATAGGCGTGTTTCCCATTGTCGTAATTAACATTACTTACCTGGTCTCGGCCAGCGAAGGGTATGTTCCATGGTGTGTGCCCTACTGGGATAGCTGCACATCGATTAGTGCTACCGGGCGTAGTGGCACAGCATTTTTTATTTTCAAGGCAACAATGATCCCAGCGGCAATTCTATTAATGTGGTACTGGATTCTGGCAGCAAGGAAGTTAGACCGATTTGGCAACACTGCACACACAATCCCTGTCATTGGTGTGATCGGTGCAATATTCTTGATTGTTTATACTATTGCTCTTGGCGCTGTAGGCGATATGTTCCAACTTCAACGACGTGTTGGGATCATTGTATTTTTTACCTTTACCTACCTTGCACAGCTACTATTTACCCGCCGTATTGAAAAACTTGCATTATCGGATCCTACCCGCCCAATACAGTTGACACTATGTAGTACGGTATTGGCTATAGGCTTACTGACACTGATATTGGACGTTACAATAGAAAATTATGATGACTACGAAGATGCGTTCGAATGGATAATTGCTCTGTTATTGCAGTGCTATTTTATTGTCAGTCATTGGACCTGGAAGAATTTACAAGTCAACAAGGGATAGGTTGTGCTTTAAGATTAACGGGCATTCATTAGCATTTTTCTAAATCATATAGATTCCAGGTCTTCCGTATTATTTCCGTATCTGAGCAGTAGGTGAGCTGATATGGCTGCATTCCATTTTCCCTCTCCTAAGAGTTATATTTGTTGATAAATGCTAATGATTAGCGGATGATTCGCGGCGGCAGTAGAAACAACAATACTTTTCTTTGATATAACTGGGGGAATACCATATGTCTAGTCTAATTGCACTATCTGTAAGTATTGGAGTTCTTGGTGGTGTCGCTACATATCTCGCATTGGGCCCACTGGCAGGTTTTATCCTGATTTGGGGAATATTCATCGGTTGGGCCACCTTCTTTGCCATAGGCGGTGATACTGCAGCACTCAAAAAAGGCATCACATGTAATGTCTTTGGTGTTGTGTGCGCATGGCTAATGGCTATTATATTACTAAATACTCCTTTGGGTGGTTTGGGGGCAATCGGTGCGGGCATCGCTGTTGGTGCGACGGTTCTAGGAATGTGTCTGGCTGCACATCTCCCGGCGCTGGATTCTATTCCGGCAAGTGTTTACGGCTATGCTGCTACAGCTGCTTACCTACTACAGACCGAAGGTGCACTGGATATGGGACCTTTAGCCTCAGCTAATTTTAGCAATGCCCTGATTCTCATTTCAGTCTCATTAGTTGTCGGCGCGCTCTTTGGCCTGGCATCTGGAAAACTTGGAGGAGTATTAGCCAGCGGTGACTAAAAATTAGCTATTTAGAATATCTTAATGCTTACCCCGCTTCGGCGGGGTTTTTATTTTTAACTATAGATTTATA
>CAYRXP010000265.1:0-2390 GCA_964428145.1 uncultured Enterobacteriaceae bacterium | reverse complement strand
CTATTGTGTGACAATTCCGGGGCCGAACTTCAAGCCTGTGGTGATTGTCGTTCATGTCATTTGATCCAGGGAGGGAGTCACCCAGACCTTGTGACTATCGAACCTGAAGAAACAGGGAAACAGATTAAGGTTGATGAGATAAGAAGACTGATAGATTTCATGCATCTTAAAAGCCAGTATGGCCGCTATAAAATTTCGGTAATCACACCTGCCGAGTCGATGAATAGAAATGCTGCAAATTCACTACTAAAAACACTTGAAGAACCTCCGGGGCAGTCATTATTGATACTTTTGAGTCATAGACCAAATTTATTACCGATTACTATCCGCAGCCGTTGTCAGCAGTTAAGATTTAAACCCGCCTATGACGAAGATACGGTGCGATGGGTGGAAGAGAATATTGAAACGGATGAAAATACAAAACACTTACTCACAATGGCTGGGGGTGCGCCTTTAGCAATACCTGAGATGCTGGAAAATAATATCTTCGAATATCAGCGAAATTTACTGGACGATCTGTTTGCCCTGAAAGCAGGGCGGGACGATCCTGTCAGTATCGCAGAAAAGTGGAAGACCTATGACACCTCCCATGTTTTGTTCTGGTTGTCTCAGTTGTTCTCGGATATGGTACGAATCAAATCATTGGCAAAACCACTGAGAATTAGTGATTCGACTATAATCAATCGCTTGCAAGAGCTGATAAAACAGTTAGAATTACACGAGTTGACAGGTTTTTATCACCTGTTACTTGAGAATTACGGTCTGAGCACTGGCACAATCAGCTATAATTCACAGGGTCTGCTGGAAGATGTCATTATTTTTTGGCAGCATTTGAACGATAACGTAAAGTCATGAAATTGAACAACAACATGGCAAATCATCAGAACAGGGGGAGATAACGTGGCCGCACCCAAGGCTCGTGATCCACGACAGGGCATTCTGTCATTAACGATACGTGACAAGAGTGCACTTTATGCTTCTTATATGCCGTTTATCAAGAATGGTGGTTTGTTCATTCCTACCGCAAAACCCTATAGCCTGGGCGATGAAGTGTTTATGCTGTTGAGTCTGATGGAAAGTAAGGAAAAACTGCCAGTCGCTGGACGTATTGTCTGGATCACACCCAAAGGTTCCCAGGGCAATAAAACTGCGGGCATTGGCGTGCAATTTAGCGAACTGGACAAGGGTGCGACCAGGAGCAAGATTGAGAAGCAATTGGCAGGCGCATTATCATCAGATCGTCCCACACACACAATGTAGTTGGTGATTAGTAACTAGTAATTTGTGATTGGTTATTAGTTATTAGTCGTATATCTTCATTCACTAATCACCAATAACTAGTTACCGCCTCTCTCATGCTTGTTGACTCGCATTGCCATATCCCGATGCTTGGACAGGACATGGAAGTGGATGAAGTCATTGCCAATGCAAAAGCGTTGGGTGTAGAACATATGTTGTGTGTCTCGGTGGATCTGGAGACTTATCCCGAGATATTGAGCCTGGCAGAGCAGTATGACTGTATCTATGCCTCTGTTGGCGTTCATCCGAACACCAGCATGCAGGAAGAGGTTACCCACGAGACACTCGTTCAACTGGCATCGAACAACCATGTTATTGCCATTGGTGAAACCGGTCTGGACTATTTCAGGAGTGAGGGGGATCTAGAGTGGCAGCGAGAACGTTTTCGTACCCACATCAGGGCCGCAATATCAGTCAATAAGCCCCTCATCATCCATAATCGGAAAGTTGGTGAAGATATCACGCGAATTCTCGAGGAAGAGGGGGCTGATGCAGTGGGAGGCGTGATGCATTGCTTTGTAGAGGACTGGGAAACAGCCCAAAAGGCCATGGAGATGAATTTTTATATCTCATTTTCCGGCATTGTGACCTTCAAGAATGCAAAAGAAGTGCAGGAGGTCGCAAAACAAGTTCCATTAGAAAGGATGTTAGTAGAAACGGACTCACCCTACCTGACGCCCATGCCTTATCGAGGAAAACCAAATCAGCCGGGGTACACTCGCTATGTGGCCGAATTTATCGCTGAGCTTCATGATACCAGTCTGGAGCATGTTGCTGAGCAAACAACAGCCAATTTTTTCGAATTATTTAAGCTTAATTAACATTAATATTATTATATATATCAAATATATAACGATAATATCTCCAGTGATTTATCAATAGTATCCAAGCCAGTATAAAAATGCGGTGAAAAGCGTATACCCCCCATACGATTGCTACAAATTACTTTATTTTTCATTAAGTTAGAATGTATATCAGTGGTATCTTTTGTGGCAATTTTAAAGGTTACAATACCTGCACTACGTTGTTCTGATGTTGGCCTTATAATATTTATTCCTTTATACTAGTCATGTTTATTATTGATATCATAA
>CAYRXP010000264.1:0-2399 GCA_964428145.1 uncultured Enterobacteriaceae bacterium | reverse complement strand
CACTATCGAACCCTCCATACCACACTGTTAAGATTATAACATGCTTCGCTAATACTTATTGTGTTGTGGCCTTTTCGATTCTGGTACAAGGTCTTACTATCGGCAGGCTAATTAAAAGATATACCTGAAAAAGGTATACTAGAAATATCTTAACTACATGTTGAAAAAGCTTCAGATGAGTACGAGACAAGGCAAAAATGATCGGCCAATTTGCCGGGAGCAAATTGGAACAGCTCTGCTGGCCCACAGGGTGTAGGGCAGGATGCCCGCAATAAAAAACGTAGTTTATAAATTATAAATGAGCATTTTGAGAACATTTTTAACGACGTATCGTGCCAGCTGTAGATTTTTCATGCACCGACACAGGCAAGATAAGCCTGTTCCAGATTATCTGCTTTAAACGTTTCTTTGCATTCCTCTGTCGTCCCATTAAACCGGATGCACCCCTCATGTAAAATAGCAATACGGTCACATAAAGCCTCGACATCTACTAATAGATGGGTACTGAAAAAAACTGTCTTGCCTGCCTGTTTCAATGCCATCAGGTGTTGCTTTAAATAGACCCTGGCTTTTGGATCCAGGCCACTCATGGGTTCATCAAATATCATCAAGTCTTTATCGCTCAATAAACAGGATGCCAACCCCAGCTTCTGGGCCATGCCTTTTGAAAATTCCCTGACAGGTTTTAATAATGCCGATGACTCCAGATCAAGAATCTTGAATAAATCTGTCACCTTCTTATTACTATATTCAACGCCATGGAGTTCTGTCATATAAACCAGAAAATCCTTACCCGTGAGATAATAAGGAGGCATAAATCTTTCCGGCAGAAACACTAGATTTTCTCTTGCTTCCTTTCTTATGTGGGCCGTCCCGAATATTTCAATTTTGCCGGAGGTGATATCACAAAAATCAAGCAGACATTTAATCAAGGTTGTTTTGCCCGCACCATTAACGCCGATTAACCCGGTAAACTCGCCTTTATTGACGGTCAAATCAATCTCATCCAAAACATGGTTACCGGCAAAGGATTTGCAAAGTTTTTCTATATTAATTGCTAGGTCAGTCATGACGCCTTGTTTTTTTATTAATTGCCCTGGTTTATTGTCTAGGTCTATTACCTGAGTTTACCCCTCGATTATAAAGTACACAGACACAAATTAAGCAGTCTAAAAAATAAAACCCGCTTTCGCGGGTTTTATGATTCCGACATTACAAATATAGTTAGTATACAAACACCTGAGCACAATCCTGAAAATCGTCGAAAATATCAAAGATATCCGTCGCCGCACCAGTCCCCAAAGCATTACCTGCCGCAGCTGCCCCAGTAACAGTAGTGCAAGTAGCAACATTTGATACAAAACTTATCGTGTCAAAGGTTGCTCCACCACCCCCAGCAGTCGCAGGTACCGTCATACGCAAGACACCGGTATTAGGCAAACCGTCATCAACCTTGATATCCAGCTCTCTGGCAATACTCACCGGGACATTTACCCCCATATGCAGGTTCAAACGAGTCGAGGTAGTGCCAGAATATCCTGCATTTCGAGTCAATATCAGGGGACCATTGAAGGCGTTTATGGGTGAGGCTACCGTTGATATATACAACGCCTCAGTACCAGGAGCTGCCACAGCGGGTGTGAAACCACCGCCCAGGAAATTGGATTTGGATAGCTGCGAAAATACGCCTGCTGCTTCTGCGAGTGTATTATCGATACGTCCATTGCCATTACCGCCAAGAGTAACGGTAGCATCGCCGATTGCTTGTGCAGCTGCTGGTGCGGCCCAGTCACCTGGTACCTGGCGATAACGATCGATAAAACCAAAATAGGCCGCCTGGATACCTGAATTCTGATCCGCCATGTTTCGCACACGTGCACTGTTGATCAATTCCTGACCTTTTAAAATACCGCCAAGCAACAGGCCAATAATCACCAGTACGATGGCGATTTCTACTAATGTGAAACCTGATTGTTTTTTGATGTCATACATCATGTGTTCCTCTTATATCTCAATGTTTGCCTGTAAGTATGCAGTATTTATGCCAATATTATAAGTCTTTGTTACTATTACTATTTTAATATATTTCCGATCTATGGCGCACAACTACGTGATGGTGCCTCATCAAAACTGACGAAATCTCAACAGACCGGTGAATATCACCCCATAGTCATAGCGGGCATGGCACATCGCCTCAACCCTGTCCCTTTACCTCTTACTGTTTATCTTTATCATTTTCACGTTCGAGTCTGTCCAGTCGATCGCGAAGAAATTGAAGTTCATGGTCATCCGTGATCGCACCGCTTTCCAGTAGACCACCGATCAATATTTTTGCACTTTCAATTTCGCCCATATCTTCCAGAACATATATCTCCATTTGCTTTACCCATGAAGGGATA
>CAYRXP010000263.1:0-2413 GCA_964428145.1 uncultured Enterobacteriaceae bacterium | reverse complement strand
AAATTCGTTGGCCACAAGATTTTCGATATACACAGTTCTATATACATGGGGAAATTAAATGAATCCACTCAAGTCAGTTAATGGCACGATAATCCTTGGTTTTGTTACTGCGGCCGTGATTATATTCCTGGTCGGGGGCACTGGTCTAAATGTATTGTCTCTTGTTGTCTGGTTACATGTCTTTTTTGGAATCATCTGGATCGGATTGCTTTATTATTTCAATTTCGTTCAGGTACCAGCTGTGGGTGAAGCACTTGCAGATGAAGGCGGGCCTGGGCCTGCTGCGATTAATAAATATGTGGCGCCACGCGCACTGTGGTGGTTCAGGTGGGGCGCATTACTGACATGGTTGAGCGGTGCAGCTGCGTTGGAGGTGATGGGGATTGGTTTAAAAAATGCCTTTACTCTGTCTGGCGACGGTCAAATTATTGGTATAGGCGCATGGCTGGGTACCATCATGTTGTTTAATGTCTGGGTTTTAATCTGGCCAAACCAGAAGAAGATATTAGGTATGGTCGAGGCCAGTGCTGATGAAATTGCAAAAGGTAAGATGGTCGCGTTGATGGCGTCAAGAACCAATACATTTTTATCCATACCCATGATTATGTGTATGGTAGGTCAGGGTCATGGGCTACCTTTCTAACAAGCAGGAAGCTTAAGTTTTTTGCAAAGCCCGGCCTGATTGGCCGGGCTTGTCATTTAAGGCTTCGTCAGTTTTTCTAACGAGTAAATTAAAACAGTCATTTTCAAATAGCTTATATTGATAAATAAAATTAAGTAACAAACCCTGAGAAATAAATTTTGAGCAATTATTTAATGTCCAGTTATCAACAATTACCTGTTGCATTCGAACGAGGTTCTGGCGTCTGGTTGACGGACCAAAACGGGCAGCAATACCTGGATGCTTTAAGTGGTATTGGCGTGTGTGGGCTCGGTCACGCACACCCGGAAATTGAGAAGGCGATTGCAGATCAAGCTGGCAAGTTATTGCATACCTCAAATCTTTATCATATCCCTTTACAGGAAGCGCTTGCTGAACGACTAACATCACTTGCCGGGATGGAAAAAGTGTTTTTTGCAAATTCTGGTGCAGAGGCAAACGAAGCAGCCATTAAAATCGCCAGGCTTTTTGGCCATCAACAGGGCATCGATCATCCAGTTGTCATTACGGCAACAGGAAGCTTCCATGGTCGGACGATGGCAACACTGAGTGCAACAGGAAATTCAAAAGTGCAACAGGGTTTCGAACCGCTTGTCGAAAAATTTGTGCATGTCCCTTATAACGATACGGAGGTGCTAAGTAGTATTACAGACGCGAACGTTGTCGCAGTCATGTTGGAGCCGATACAGGGGGAAGGGGGTGTGGTGATTCCCAATGAAGGCTATCTGAAGACAGTTCGGGATATCTGCGATCAAAATAACTGGCTACTGATTCTCGATGAGGTCCAGACAGGCATGTGTCGTACGGGAGAATGGTTTGCCTTTCAACATGAAAAAATAACACCGGATATGATGACATTAGCCAAGGCGCTGGGGAATGGGGTACCTATTGGTGCCTGCCTTGCGAAAGGAACGGCTGCTGATTTGATTAAGCCGGGGAGTCATGGCTCCACCTTCGGTGGAAACCCTTTGGCATCTCGGGCAGCTTTGGCGGTAATAGATGTTTTGTCAAATCAGAAGCTCCACATAAAAGCAGCAAAACTTGGTGCTGAGATGCTGGCTGGTTTTGAAAGTGAACTCAGTGAAATTGAAGGCGTTATATCCGTCAGAGGCAAAGGATTGATGTTAGCTATTGAATTAGACAGAGAGTGCGCTCAATTGGTCAATATGGCTCTGGAGGAGCATCTTTTGATTAATGTTACTTCGGAGAATGTTATTCGCATATTACCACCGTTGATTATTGATAATGATACCGCACTACAGGTTGTTGAAAAGGTCGTGCGTATCGTGAAAGCATTTTTAAAGCAGGAGTAGCATATGGGGTTACGGCATTTTCTCACACTGTCAGATCTGAACACGAATGAATTACGTGCTCTGATTGAAAGAGGCATTGAAATTAAGGCCGGATTGCAGAAGGGAGAAGTCTATCAGCCTTTTAAAGGCAAGGTGCTGGCGATGATATTTGAGAAATCGTCTACGCGAACTCGCGTGTCTTTCGAAACAGGCATGGTGCAATTTGGTGGACATGCAATTTTTATGTCTCCTAACGATACCCAACTGGGGCGTGGTGAGCCCATTGAAGATACCGTACGTGTATTGTCGGAAATGGTTGATGTCATCATGATTCGTACTTTCGAACAAGAAAAAATTGAAAATTTAGCTCAATATGCAAGTGTGCCGATCATTAATGGTTTGTCTGATACTTTTCATCCCTGTCAATTATTAGCTGATATGCAAACCTATTTCGAACATA
>CAYRXP010000262.1:0-2423 GCA_964428145.1 uncultured Enterobacteriaceae bacterium | reverse complement strand
CCTACAATAGTGAAAGCCCCAAATATTACACATTGATTGATCTTTTTTACTGGCTCAATACAGAAGGTGAAAATGGAATGCACGAAGGAGATGAGTTTGGGCTGGATATTAATCTTGGTTACCACCCTTTTCATAGTAATGAAACAAATTCCGGTGTTTTCGTCATGTGGGATGTGTCTGCCCGTTATAATGACGATCCAAATAGTGCCACGCTGACAACAGCAACAGGTGGGCAGCGTCTACAAATGGGCCCCGTTCTGGTTTTGTATAAAGATAACCTTATGTTTCGTACCGAATACAAACATTTGATATATGAAAAAACGAGCGGGATTAGTAACTCTCATGGCTCGGAATTTTCTATAGCGCTAGGCATTACCTTTTAGTCGACACTTTTAAAAAAGAAAAATTATGCGAATACAAAAACTTGAACAACAGAAATGGGGTTGGCTTATTTTATTCACTTCTGTCGGCACACTATTGTGTTGTGCATTACCTATCATACTTGTAAGTCTAGGTATGGGTGCTGTCGTCGCTGCTATGGCGTCTAACCTTCCATACCTGGTCACACTTAGTTTATACAAAGTATGGATGTTCGCCGGTTCTTGTTTATTACTTTTACTAGGGGGATGGCTACTTTATCGACCAGGACGAACGTGTCCCACTGATCCAGAGCAAGCAATCTTATGTACCAATGCACATATGTGGAACAGCAGACTTTATTGGATATCAGTAGGAATTTGGTGTGTAGGGTTCTTCTTTGCCTATATCGCCGAACATCTTTTTTATTGACGGCTTTTACTAAGTTATCCTTATCAATATTAAATTCTGGATATAATGATTCTTGTTAATTGTTTTTTTTAGTATTATTTATTTCAATAATATTATTTGACCGGCTAAGTAATTCATCAAACGGTTGGGGTTTCCCAATGCCATAGCCTTGGGCATAGTTGACTCCAATCAACCGGAGCATACCCTTGATCTCGTCATTCTCTACAAACTCGGCAATGGTCTGCATTCCCATCACATGACCAATATCGTTAATTGATTTCACCATGGCACGATCTATTGGATCATCTACGATGTCTTTGACAAACATGCCGTCGATCTTTAGATAATCCACAGGTAGGTTTTTTAAGTACCCAAATGAAGATAAACCACTGCCAAAATCATCTAATGCAAACCGACATCCTAATCCCCTGAGTGTTGAGATAAATTTTACAGCCCCACTCAAGTTTGAAATAGCCGCGGTCTCTGTGACCTCAAAGCATATCTTCTCTCCCCCAATCCCTGATTCATCCAGTTGGGTAATGATAAATTCCAGTATTCCCGGGGAAGTCAACGACTGGCCTGAGAGGTTGATGGATATGAAATTGATCTGGCTTAGAAACACAGGGTTGTCTGCTAATAAGCCAAAGGCATGCTCAATCACCCAGCGATCTATTTTTGAAATCAGGTCATAGCGCTCAGCAGCAGGCAAAAAAGCGCCCGGTGGAATGATCTCCCCTTTCGCACCGACCATCCTGATCAGCAATTCATAATGTTTATCGGTACTCCCATCGAGAGGCACAATGGTTTGTGCATAGAGACAGAACCTGTCTTCTTCAAGGGCTTGATGGAGTCGCGTCACCCATTGCATCTCACCATGACGCTGGGCCAGTTCTGAATCATCAGCATGATGCACATGGATACGATTACGGCCCTTATCCTTGGCAATGTAACAAGCGGCATCAGCAGCTTTTAGTAACTCAGTTAGATTGGCCGCCGTTTCCGTAATAGGCACTAGTCCCATACTCACTCCGACCTTGAAGGTATGTCCTTCCCATGAAAATTGATAGTCTTGTATGGAGTTTTGTAATGATGTGGCGACACGATGCGCATCATCAAGTGAGCAGTGTTCCATCAATACCCCAAACTCATCGCCACCTAGGCGAGCCAGGGTATCGCGATGTCTCACTGTTTCTTCTAGCACCGAGCTAAGCTGGCGTAACATTTCATCGCCTGCAGTATGGCCACAGGTATCATTCACCACCTTGAACTGGTCGAGATCCATAAAACACAGCGCATGTTCACTCTGGTCCTGCCTGACAGTTAAAAGCAATCGTTCTACACGGCGTTCAAATTCTCTTCGATTAACCAGTCCTGTCAAGGCATCGTGGCTCGCCTGGTGGGTGAGCTGTTCATCGACCCGCTTGCGTTCGGTGATATCCATGAATGTCACCACAGCCCCGACTGCTTTCCCATCGCGATCTATAGGATAGGACCAGTATTCTGCCGGGAAACTGCTTTTATCTTTTCGAAACAACACTTCTGTATCAACGTGTGATTTTTCATTACTGATGAATGCTTTATAGATCTGGCAATCTTCAACAGGATAGGGCGAACCATCAGCCCGGGTATGGTGAATCAATTCATGCATATTCTTG
>CAYRXP010000261.1:0-2434 GCA_964428145.1 uncultured Enterobacteriaceae bacterium | reverse complement strand
CCTAAGCTATT
Organism: uncultured Enterobacteriaceae bacterium; assembly: GCA_964428145.1. Taxonomy (GTDB): domain Bacteria; phylum Pseudomonadota; class Gammaproteobacteria; order Eutrophobiales; family Eutrophobiaceae; genus SMWN01. Next base: position 2,423 of record CAYRXP010000261.1, on the reverse strand, counting down.
GATTTTCCTTATGGTAAGAATTGGCCAGTTGAATAAAATTATCTACTGATAGGGTTTCTGCACGCGCCTCAGGGACAATACCCAGGTCAATGATCTGATTTTTTTCTAGGACCCCTTTCAAACAATTTTTCAATGTTTTTCGTCTTTGGGAGAAAGCCAGCTTCACGATATGGGCAAACCCAGGTGGGTCATTAATTTCTTTTAAAAATCTGTCACCTGGTTTTAGTTTGATGATTGCCGACATGACTTTGGGGGGTGGTGAAAATGCACCAGGATTGACCGTAAATAATTTTTCAGCATGACAGTGTGCCTGAACCATCACGGAAAGACGGCCATAATCCTTGTTGCCAGGCGTGGCACAGATGCGATCAACGACCTCTTCCTGAAGCATGAACACCATGATATCTATAGAATGATGATATCTCAGTAAATGAAATATCAACGGCGTTGAAATATTGTAGGGTAGGTTTCCTACAATACGCAGATGTTGATTACCTATTTTCCCGAAATCATAGCCCAGGGCATCAAGACAGTGTATGACAATTTTCTTTTCAGGCCTTGTTTTTACAGCCTCGTATTTTTTCGATAGGGCTTGTGCTAAATCCCTATCAAGTTCAAGGACATGTAATGTATCGAGATGTTCAAGTAATGGAAATGTGAGTGCCCCTTTGCCCGGTCCAATTTCAATGATTGTTTGATGACGCTTTGGGTCGATGGCTGTGACAATACGATGAATAATATTCTGGTCGTGAAGAAAATGTTGACCAAACCTTTTTTTTGCTCTGTGTTCAGTCATGAATAATCATTGATGATACTGAATTTGACGAAGCAAACATGTCTGGATTGTTGCACGTCATGTTAATAGCACATTTTATTGCCGCCATTAAGCTCGATGAAGACGCATTTCCAGTGCCAGCGAGATGAAGCGCTGTGCCATGGTCAACTGAAGTGCGGATAATTGGTAAACCCAAAGTGATATTTACCGTTTCGCCAAATCCCAGAGATTTTAAAACAGGTAGACCTTGATCATGATACATGGCGACAACTACATCGTAGTTATTAATCATTTCAGAGGTAAAAGCCGTATCAGCCGGATGTGGTCCTGTTAAATGTAATCCCTGATTTGTTAATTCATTGAGCACTGGGATAATAATATCGTTTTCCTCATTGCCTAAATGACCTCCTTCACCTGCGTGCGGATTAAGACCGCAAACTAAAATTCGGGGATGATTGATTGAAAATTTAATTCGTAGATCATTATCGACTATCATTAATACCCGCGAGAGGGTTTCTTTTGTGATGGCAGCACTGACTTTTGTTAATGGGAGGTGAGTTGTGACCAGTGCGACCTTCAACACATTATTGGCCAGCATCATGACAGGGGAACACTGGTTACAATTTTCGGCAAGAAATTCTGTATGACCGCTGAATAAGTAACCAGCGTCATTAATGATAGATTTTTGAACAGGGGCCGTGACCATGGCATCAAATGTTTTATCGATACACCCTGCGCAGGCAGTTTTTAGCAGGGTCAGTACGTATTCAGCATTGTCTGTATTAAGCTGGCCCGGAATGGTAGATGTTTTGGTTTTTACCGGAATGATTCTCAGGCTTTTGGCGATGTGTTTTTGTTTGGTAGTTGCATCAAACTCAGTTAATGACAAAGGCAGGCCTAGGTCAGATGCACGATTTCGGAGCAGATTCGGGTCACCAATGGCAACAATATCAGCATAAATATCTTCCTGAGAAACTTGAATTGTAATATCGGGGCCAATGCCTGCAGGCTCACCTGTACTGATTATAATACGAGGTAGTTCAGTATCAGTTCTCATTTAGTCGGTACTCGACATAAGCCTCATCACGTAAATGTCTTAACCAGTTTTGGTGCGCTTCCTCTGACTTCCTTCTTCGAATCGTTTCAGATGCCTTCGTGCGTCTGACGCTTTCAGTGTCGTCATGCTCTCTACGACCCAATACCTGAAGAAGATGCCAGCCGAATTGTGTTTCAAAAGGCTGGCTGATCTCACCGATTTTGAGTTGATTCATTACCTCTTCAAATTTAGGTACCAATCTTCCAGGGCTGGACCAACCAAGATTCCCTCCATCAGCCGCACTGACCGTATCATCCGAGTGTGATCTGGCCAGCTCTGCGAAATCATCGCCGCCATCGATACGTGTTCTTAACTGATCTAATCTGACCTTGGCATCGTCAGCCGTGGTCAATTCATCAAGTTTGATTAGAATATGACGTGCATTTGTTTGTGTGATCATGTATTTTTCACTACTACGTACATCAGCCAATTTAACGATGTGAAATCCACTTGAGCTTTTAATCAGGTCGCTGATGTCACCTTTTTCCATTGACTCAATTTGCGTGCTAAACAGAGTAGGTATTTCATTTTTTTTGCGCCAACCCAAATCGC
>CAYRXP010000260.1:0-2437 GCA_964428145.1 uncultured Enterobacteriaceae bacterium | reverse complement strand
CTCTGAAAATCATTCACGGTACGATGTGCCATTCTCTGAAAATCATTCACGGTACCCGGAATACCCTGTGAACTGGCAGGGGTTACCTGAGCCATATCACACTAAATCTGCGAACAATCCACCTCGACTGATATCACGACCAAAACAGGCTTCACTTTCAGTGCCGCAAGGCTTTGTGGTTGAAGAATATTTGTCTGACTTCTTGCGGCCCAGATTCATGTTACTCGGGCCTGAAGCAGAGATTCTTTTGTCCGATATAGCAGCGGGAATTGTATATGTAATTCGCGACAAAAATGCAGCGCCATTAATCACAAATCTGGATCGACCTTATGGCATGGCGCTTTATCAGGACTGGTTGTATGTCGCTGAAGCCAGTTCTGTGAAGCGTTACAGGTATTCATCATCAAAAGGCGCTGTGGGTAAAGGTGAAGAAGTCATCCCTTTAAATCGCTATGGCACAGGACATCATATTACGCGTTCTATTCTGTTTGATGAAACAGCTGGAAAACTCTATCTCACTGTGGGTTCGGCTTCGAATGTTAAATTAGGTGAACCACCCATCCGAGCAGCAGTGAGTCGTTTCAATTCAGATGGGACAGGATTTGAATTATTTGCCACAGGTATTCGTAATCCCATCGGCTTGAAATGGTATCCCTATGCGAATAATTCTGACTCAAAAGTGTTATGGGTGACATCCCATGAACGGGATGGTTTAGGGGATGATCTGGTTCCAGACTATTTTACCAGGGTACAGGAAGGTGGGTTCTACGGCTGGCCGTATGCGTATATTGGTCCGCATGAAGATCCGCGTCATCCGGGTGTTGCACCAGACAAAGTCAGGCAAACGCTTTATCCCAGTGTTCTGTTAGGTAGTCATGTAGGTTCAATGGATTTTACATTTTATACTGGGACACAATTTCCGGAAAAATATCTGAAGGGCGCGTTTCTGGCCTTACATGGATCATGGAACCGTTCAAAGCGCACGGGTTACAAGATTGTCTTTGTGCCTTTTGAAAACGGACAGCCAGTATCAGGCCCTGAAGATTTCCTGACTGGCTGGATGTTAGCTGAGGACAAGACCGAAGTCTGGGGCAGACCTGTGGCGATATTACAAATGCCGGATGGATCGCTCTTGATAAGTGACGATGGAGCAGGCAAGCTCTGGCGAGTAAGTTACACAGAGTGAGAAAATAGGGGGGCTGGAGATGTTACTTTTTATATTAGGGCTGATAATGTTTTTCGGTATACACATGCTGCCATTCTATCCTGAATATCGGGCGCAGCTGATAGAAAAAGTAGATAATGAAAGGATTGACGGGGAAGGACTGTATAAGGTTATCTTCGCTGTTATCTCGCTGCTCGGATTAATATTTATTGGTATCGGCAAAGGTTCAATGGAATTTATTGGCCTCTGGAGTACCCCGATATTTTTTCGTTATATCACTGTCGTTTTAATCCCGGTGGCGTTTATCTTAATGGTCGCTGCCTATACGCCAAATAATATCAAGCGTTATGTCCCACACCCTATGCTGACTGGTGTGATCATCTGGGGTGCGACACACATGGTGGTTAATGGTGATGTCGCCGCAATCATTTTATTTGGTAGCTTCGTCATCTATTCTGTTGTGGCCATCAAACTGGCAAACAGACGTCAGTATGACAAAAACAGTCAACAAGACACCCAGGAAAAAATACCAATGGTTAAGGATGCAATTGTCATCGGAATAGCCATGCTCGGTTTTTTACTATTGTTATGGTTACATAAACCCTTGTTTGGTCGTGCGGTATTTCTCTAAACTGAAAATAATAATTTAAGGAAGCAATCTTTATGTCAGCACTCATCTGTGGCTCATTCGCCTATGATAACATCATGGTTTTTCCTGACTATTTCAAGAATCATATCCTGCCGGACAAGGTTCATATGTTGAATGTTTGTTTCATGGTACCGGAGATGCGTCGTGAATTTGGTGGTTGTGCAGGCAACATTGCCTTTAACCTGAATCTACTTGGCGGTGATGCTATCCCAATGGGTACAGTGGGCAAGGATTTTGATCCTTATGCCTACTGGATGGACAAGAATAAAATTGACCGCACACGTCTGAAGGTCATTGAAGATGCATTTACCGGCCAGGCGTTTATTACCACAGATCTGGATGATAATCAGATCACCGCATTTCATCCCGGTGCCATGAATTTTGCCCATGAAAACAAGGTGACTGATACGCAGGATATCAGTATTGGGATTATTTCACCTGATGGGCGTGATGGAATGATTCAGCATGCCGGTCAGTTTGTGGAAGCGGGCGTTCCCTTCATGTTTGATCCCGGCCAGGGCTTGCCAATGTTTAATAGAGATGATTTGGAAACTTTTTTTGACCAGGCAACCTGGGTCACCGTGAATGACTATGAATGGCAAATGATGCAGGAGCGAACTGAT
>CAYRXP010000259.1:0-2445 GCA_964428145.1 uncultured Enterobacteriaceae bacterium | reverse complement strand
GGGAGATGGAACCCATGAGGTATTGGCACCCGCCTTAAGGTGTTGAATCTTGGTCTCCATCATATTGTTCATCTCCTCCGGCATGGTCCACATGCCCTTACCAATTTGGGCACGGCCTTTCAATCCGCAAAGAAGACCAATTTGAACATTTGATTCTTCATAGGCTTTTAGCCATTTTGTTTGCTTTAATTCACCCTTTGGCACGATTATGCCGGCTTTCATGTTGGTGTGGATATCGTCACCGGTTCTGTCCAGAAAACCGGTATTGATAAATGTAAGACGTTCTTTCGCTGCATAAATACAGGCCTTAAGGTTAACTGAGGTGCGACGCTCTTCATCCATGATCCCTATCTTTAAGGTATTGCGCGACATATTCAATGCATCTTCAACACGGGTAAATAAATCATTGGCCAGGGCCACTTCTTCAGGTCCATGCATCTTGGGCTTTACAATATAGACAGAACCTGTTCGGCTGTTACGCAATGTATTGTTACCCAACAGGTCATGTTTTGCGCAGAGTGCAGTGATCATCACATCCAACATAGTTTCAGGAATCATTTTACCGTTGTAAAGTACGGCGTCTGTTTCAAGGTGAATACCAACATTACGCACTAACATCAGGCTTCTTCCATGTAATGTGACTTCCTTTCCATCAGTCCCGATGTATTTTCTATCCGGTTCCATCGCACGTTTTATGTTTTCATTTTCCTTGACGACAGTACGCACCAGTGTACCTTTCATCAAACCTAACCAGTTTTTATATACCTTCAGTTTGTCGTCAGTATCTACCGAAGCCACAGAATCTTCACAATCCATAATCGTCGTAATTGCTGATTCGATATGAATGTCGTAAATATTGGCATGATCACGACGGCCTATGAAGAACCCTTCACCAAAACGTATCTCTAGATGCAAATCATGATGACAAAGCAATACCTCATCGGGACTTTCAGGCTGACCGGTATAACCAACAAACTGTTGCGGCTTTAATAAGGTAGTTTCAGTGCCATCGCCCATATGGAAGGTTAGCTGGTTGTCCTTGATAAAATAACGAGTCACATGCTTATGTGAGTTTCTTTCCAGTGCAAAATGTCGATCAAGAAATTCACGTGCAATCTCAATAACCTTTTCACCACGAATAGGATTGTATTTTTTTATCTTTTTACAGCCGTCTGCTTCAGATACTGCATTGGTTGCATAAAAGGCATCATATAAACTGCCCCAACGGGCATTGGTTGCATTCAATACATAACGTGCATTATCGAGAGGGACAACGAGCTGGGGCCCAGCTACTTCGGCAATTTCGGTATCAACGTTTGTTGTTGTGATTTTAAAGTCATCGGGCTCATCGACGAGATAGCCAATGTCCTGTAAAAATTTCTTATAGGCTTTTGCATCATGTTTTTCATCACAATGTTTTTGATGCCATTCATCAATTTGTTTCTGCAGTTGATCGCGCCTGGCTAATAGTTCAGAATTTTTTGGCTGAAAATCGCGAACTATCTCTTCAAATGAAGACCAGAATTTTTCATTATCAACCCCGGTACTCGGAGAGATGTCATTTTTGACTAGTTCAAAGAGGGGTCTAGCAATCGCAAGTCCACCGAGCTTGATGTATTCATTCGTTGTTGTCATTTTATTCTATCTACTTACTGGCAAAAAAATAATGGGTATTGGAACGGACAGTGGACGGGTGCTCAAACCGCTATTTATTATGATTCAACGACTGCTGCGCCGGCGAGTGCGCATTCATGATCTTCGTCAGGTGAACCGCCACCCAGGCCAAGCGCGCCAATGACACGACCATCTTTCATAACAGGTGTGCCGCCAGGACTGGGGAGTGCCTGTGCGGGGACAACGCTAGGAAGGGAATACCAAAGAAGTGGATTTAGATCCTTATTTTCCGTTATTTCCAGGGTTGATCGTTTGAATGAGGCAGCGGCCATCGCCTTTGCTCTTGAGGTATCAAAGGTAAAAAATCCAGCGTTATCAGCACGACTAAAATAAACCAGTCTGCCCGATTCATCAACAACCGATACGCTCATCGGCCGATTCATTTCATTTGCTTTTGCTAATGCTGCCTTGCCGATGGCTTCTGCAAGTTCCAGTGTCATTTCAATCATTCAATTTTCCCCAATGTTTTATTGTTATTTAGTGATTATGCCAATTTTATCAATACATCATGAAGATATGTCAATATTTTGGTCCCAATACGGATTATCTCCAAATCGTTCTACCAAAAAATCGATTAACACACGAGTACGCTGTGATAGATAACGTGTTTGAGGGTAAACCGCATAGGCATGCCTTTGAGGCAATATAAAGTCAGCTAAGACAGGAATAAGGTCTCCGGTTGCCAGTGCCTTCCAAGAAATAAATGTTGGTGTAGCTAATATACCATGTCCGGCAATCGCCATGTCTCTTAAAAAATCGCCGTTGTTAGAA
>CAYRXP010000258.1:0-2451 GCA_964428145.1 uncultured Enterobacteriaceae bacterium | reverse complement strand
CATGAGTTACCCAAACATATAGTGTAAATACAGGCCTGCAAAAATAACCATGCCATACCATTGGTTATTCAGGAAAGCCCGAAAACAATTTTCAGGTATTCTATCCTTGATTAGATATTGTTGATAGATCGAAAGTAGGGACGCAATCGCAATACCGGCATAGTAATATTTTCCGAGTTCTAGCTTAACGCCAGCCAGTATCTGAGATAAGAGGATCATTATCTGAACTAAAGCAATGATTGTTCGATCAGCATCATCGAATAATATCGCAGTAGTTTTGACGCCTATTTTGATATCGTCCTCTCTATCAACCATGGCATACATGGTGTCGTAAACAACTGCCCAAAGTACTGTTGTGATAAAAAGTAACCATGCAATCTCTGGAATAGAATTTGTCTGTGCAGCAAATGCCATGGGGATGGCCCAGGCAAACGCCAAACCTAAAAATACTTGTGGTAAATAGGTAACCCTTTTCATAAATGGATAAATAATGGCAAGAGGCACTGCAACCAGGGATAACTTGAATGTAAGGGCATTAAGATTCAAAACAAGAACAAGGGCACACATTAGTAATACTGTAATTAGTCCCATCGCCTCAATCGGGTTTACTTTTCCTGACGTAATTGGTCTGTGCCGTGTTCTCTGTACATGACGATCAAGATTGCGATCTGCAAGGTCATTAATCACGCAACCTGTTGAACGCATGACAATGACACCAAAAATAAAAGTTATCAATATATCTAAATCAGGATGACCTTCGGCAGCTATCCACAATGCCCATAAAGTAGGCCATAGCAACAGAAAAATGCCTACGGGCTTATCAAGCCGCATCAGAAAGTAATACTGAACGAGTCTGTTTTTTATGAATGGCCAGTTTGATTTGATGAAGTTGCTACTATTTGTACAGTATTGTTTTAATCTGATTAATAGCCATTTTGCAAGGGTGACTGATAAAACATTTATTCGAAGAGATATTTTTGAGATATTGATAGTAACTTTTTTTGCAAATTTTACTAAAATTCCATTTACTTGATGAAGTAGTTTGAGAATATGGGCACCAATTCCTTCCGCAAGGATGATTATTTTTTCAACGAGTTGATGCATTTAATCGCTTCTGGCAGTAGAATTTCTATTAGTAGTAACGGTTTATTCTTGATATAAAAAATTGAGCGCCTTCCCCAGAGTAAGTTATCTTCTTCAACGGCAAGATTATATATTGGCTCATAGGGAATAGATGAGGTCCTCATCCCGGCGATTTCTATTTTGCCACGATATGTCAGTTTATTTGAGAACAGGAAATAACCCAGCGGCTTATTTCCCCAGTGTGCCAACCTTCTAGATCCCAGCAATGTTCGTGGGGGAATGATAGTGCGCGCATAAACCCAGGGATGAGCATTACATGTCAGAAATATTTCACGCAATAAACCATATCCACCGCTACGTAAATCCAGCAATCTTGACTCATCGGGATGTGGTCTTGTCCATAATTGTGCTTCAAGGGTTAATGAGATTTTCTTTGGTGAAAATTTTTCTAGTCGTTTGATGAGTGAACCAGATTCTAGCAAACACGCTCGAAGATTTCCTGAGATCGGAGTATCGTTGGCGAGGCTTGGATCTTTCCATTTTATACTCACGAGTTCGTGTCCGCTAAATTATACATGACTATATTCAAGTTCCTTGCCTATCCAACGCTTGATCAATGGATCAATATGTTGGGGATATTTTTGCTGTAATAGTTTTGCTGCCCGTTGAACATCTGCAAGTAGATTAGCATCTCTAAGGATATCAGCGATACGCAAATCGGGTAATCCGGTTTGTCGGGTACCAGTGAGTTCGCCGGGGCCTCTGAGTGCCAAATCCTTCTCGGCAATCTCAAAACCATCATTGGTTTCTCGCATGGTTTCCAGTCTGGATCGTGCCAACTCGCCCAGGGGTGCCTGGTACATTAAAACACAATCGCTTTTTATGTTGCCACGGCCTACTCGACCACGCAATTGATGTAGTTGGAATAAGCCCAGGCGTTCGGCGTTCTCAATTATCATAAGACTTGCATTAGGGACATCAACCCCGACTTCTATAACGGTTGTCGCCACCAGTAATTGCGTTCTATTATCTTTGAAAGAAGCCATAATGGCTTCCTTTTCCTTATTTTTCATTCTGCCATGAATCAGACCGATATTAATATCGTGAAATTTTTCAGTCAGTTGTTGGAAGGTCTCGATTGCCGTCTGGCACTGTAATACTTCTGATTCCTCGATTAATGTACATACCCAATAGACCTGTCGACCACGATGGCAGGCCGCTTTTATTCTGGCAATGATTTCATCACGGCGATCATTTGAGAGAACAACAGTATTAATAGCTTGTCGGTTCGGTGGAGGAGAATCAATGATTGATAAATCCAGGTCTGCGTAGACTGTCATTGCCAAAGTTCTTGGTATCGGTGTCGCT
>CAYRXP010000257.1:0-2483 GCA_964428145.1 uncultured Enterobacteriaceae bacterium | reverse complement strand
CGCGGCGGCGATGAATGGCGCTCGCCCGGCGAATATGAACCAGGGCCTCGGCGTACTTGCCCTGGGCACGGTAGAGCGCCGCCAGGTTGTTGAGGCTCGTGGCAACCCGGGGATGCTCCGGCCCCAGGGCCTTCTCCCAGATCGCCTGCGCCCGCTTGAAGAGCGGCTCGGCCTCGGCGTACTTGCCCTGGGCGCGGTAGAGCTCCGCCAGGTTGTTGAGGCTCGTGGCGACGTGGGGGTGCTCGGGCCTCAGGGCCTTCTCATCGATCGCCAGCGCCCGCTTGAAGAGCGGCTCGGCCTCGGCGTACTTGCCCTGGGCGCGGTAGAGCAGCGCGAGGTTGTTGAGGCTCACGGCCACGTCGGGGTGCTCCGGTCCCAGGGCCTTCTCGAAGATCGCCAGCGACCGTTCGTAAAGTGGCTCGGCTGCGGTGTACTTGCCCTGGGCGCGGTAGAGCGCCGCCAGGTTGTTGAGGCTCCCGCCCACGTCGGGGTGCTCCGCGCCTAAGGCCTTCTCGACGATCACCAGCACCCGCTTGTACAGCGGCTCGGCCTCGGCGTACTTGCCCTGGGCCTGGTAGAGCCCCGCCAGGTCGTTGAGGCTCTTGGCCACTTCGTGGTGCTCCGGCCCCAGGGCCTTCTCCCGAATAGCCAGTGCCCGCTTGTTGAGCGGCTCGGCCTCGGCGTACTTGCCCTGAGCCTTGTAGAGCACCGCCAGGTTGTTGAGGCTCGTGGCGACGTGGGGGTGCTCGGGCCCCAGGGCCTTCTCATCGATCGCCAGCGCCCGCTTGTAGAGCGGCTCGGCCTCGGCGTACTTGCCCTGGGCGCGGTAGAGCTCAGCCAGGTTGTTGAGGCTCGCGGCCACGTCGGCGTGCTCCGGCCCCAGGGCCTTCTCGTAGATCGCCAGCGCCCGCTTGTAGAGCGGTTCGGCTTCGGTGTACCTGCCCTGGGCGCGGTAAAGCAGCGCCAGGTTGTTGAGGCTCGTGGCCACGCTAGGGTGCTCGGGCCCCAGAGCCTTCTCATCGATCGCCAGCGCCCGCTTGTTGAGCGGCTCGGCCTCGGCGTACTTGCCCTGAGCCTTGTAGAGCACCGCCAGGTTGTTGAGGCTCGTGGCCACATCGGGGTGCTCCGGCCCCAGGGCCTTCTCGTAGATCGCCAGCGCCTGCTTTAAAAGTGGCTCGGCCTCGGCGTACTTCCCTTGGGTTTTGTACAGCAGCGACAGGTTGTTGAGGCTCAAGGCCACGCGGGGATGCTCCGGACCCAGGGCCTTCTGCCAGATCGCCAGCGAGCGCTTGTTGAGCGGCTCGGCCTCGGCGTACTTGCCCTGGGCGCGGTAGAGCTCAGCCAGGTTGTTGAGGCCCAAGGCCACGCGGGGATGCTCCGGCCCCAGGGCCTTCTCGTAGATCGCCAGCGCCCGCTTGTTGAGCGGTTCGGCCTCGGCGTACTTGCCCTGGGCCTGGTAGAGCGCCGCCAGGTTGTTGAGGCTGGTGGCGAATAGGGGGTGCTCGGGCCCCCGGGCCTTCTCATCGATCGCCAGCGCCCGCTTGTAGAGCGGCTCGGCCTCGGCGTACCTGCCCTGGGTATGGTAGAGCGCCGCCAGGTTGTTGAGGCTCGTGGCCACGCTAGGGTGCTCGGGCCCCAGGGCCTTCTCATCGATCGCCAACGCCCGCTTGTTGAGCGGCTCGGCCTCGGCGTACTTGCCCTGGGCGCGGTAGAGCTCAGCCAGGTTGTTGAGGCTCGTGGCCACATCGGGGTGCTCCGGCCCCAGGGCCTTCTCGTAGATCGCCAACGCCCGCTTGTAGAGAGGCTCCGCTTCGGCGTAGCGGCCCTGATCGTCGTAGAGCGCCGCCAGGTTGTTGAGGTTGGTGGCCACGTCGGGCTGCTCGGGCCCCAGGGCCTTCTCATCGATCGCCAGCGCCCGCTTGTAGAGCGGCTCGGCCTCGGTGTACCTGCCCTGAGCGCGGTAGAGCTCCGCCAGGTTGTTGAGGCTCGTGGCTAGGCGTGGGTCTTGCGGCCCAAATTCTTCCGCCTCCTTGAGGGCGCCCACCAGCTGCTTCTCGGCCTCCGGGTAGTTACCTTGCTGGTACGCCTTGACACCCGCGTCCATGTGGCTTCGCCACGGCTCGACCTGCGCGAGCGCGGATGTGGTGCACAGCCAGAGAACCGCCAGAACCGATAGGGTGAAACTACGTACCGACATTGCGCGTTCCCCCCTGTCCCGAGAGCGCCAATGAACGGACGACGCTTTACGATAGTCTACTGGGTTGACGGCAACCCTAACGGAACGGGCACAGCGCGGCAAGAATGCGGGAAGTGCGGTGGATCAACCGTGTACGGAAATCACTGGTTTTCCGTACCCACCTGCTGAAATTCATAATCCAATAAATGTCTCTTTCAGGCTTCAAGCGCACATCGGTGAGCCGGATGTAAGCCCCGCCCCGCCAATTTTATGAGTAGATATCCTAACCCCCCGCCCCAATCCCCGC
>CAYRXP010000256.1:0-2513 GCA_964428145.1 uncultured Enterobacteriaceae bacterium | reverse complement strand
CTCAAAGAACTGGAACGCACCATGGGAGAAGGAGGAAAAAAACATAGTCCTCATACTTCATCATGGTTGAATGGGGTTAAGAAATTCTTTGACGACATGACAAGTTAAAATTATTTAAGATTTAATAAAACAGAGAAATATTCATGGCAATTAAAATTGGTGTCTGTGGCGCAGCGGGCAGAATGGGGGAAACTATTCTGGAAGTATGTAATGAGATAGATAATGTCAAGGTAGCCGCTGCAATTGAATATAAAGGTTCTTCCATGATCGGTATCGATGCCGGGGAACAAGCGGGCATTGGTAAAATTGGTGTTGCGATTACGGATGATATTGCCAAAGTTGCAGATCAGTTTGATGTGCTGATTGATTTCACCATTGCATCCTCACTCACAGAAAATATCGAAAAATGCCATGCTGCCGGTAAGCGCATGGTGATCGGCACGACAGGTCTCGATGATGAGCAAAAGGAGCTTGTCAACAAAGTAGCAGAGGATATTGCCATTGTCTTTGCACCAAACATGAGTATCGGTGTCAATCTTTGTTTAAAGCTCCTGGAGATGGCAGCGCAAGTTATTGGTGAAGAGTCGGATATAGAAATAATTGAGGCGCACCATAGACATAAAAAAGATGCACCGTCAGGGACGGCATTGCGCATGGGTGAAGTTATTGCAGATACACTCGGACGTAACTTAAAAGAATGTGCGGTTTATGGTCGTGAAGGGGTCACAGGTGAACGCGATAAAAACACCATTGGCTTTGAAACGATCCGGGCGGGAGACATTGTGGGTGAACATACCGTCATGTTTGCATCGGCGGGTGAACGTGTTGAGATTACACACAAAGCCACCTCCAGAAAAACCTTTGCCTCCGGTGCCGTAAGAGCTGCACAATGGTTGGCAGATAAAGATAAAGGTTTGTTTGATATGCAGGATGTTTTAGGAATCTAAATAGGATTTAGAATCCCGACGCTATCCCCGACTAATAATCCAATCTTTGGCTTGTTCCAGTTCTTGATAAGAAAATAATTTAATTTCTGCATTCACAAAATGACTGGCAACGGCTTCAGAAAAATTACCAATTACTGAATTCGTTGATATTGCAACACGGGATATCTTTTTATGATGTTCTTTAACAAACCTGAGGTGAGAAGCTAACGCCGCAAATGAATCCCACCCTGGGAAAGATTCTGTGTGAATAATAATGCCATTGAACTGATCAGTATTCTCAATGTATGGATCAATGACTTTTGCAGCTGACTCAAAGTCGCCCTTCGTCAGCGGCCCATCTGGCTCAAGTATCGCGAGTCCATTTACCTCATCAATTTCTACCGAAAGCATTTTTTATGGCCCACTAATCGTTTTTAACTAATGCGCGTAATTGACGTTTCATTGCTTTAGCAGCCATAGTATATCCCCCATTCGAGCCATCCAGGAAGTGGACATGATCAGTATCGTAATTGAACACCAGACAAGTCATAAGGGCATTAGGGGAGGCGTGAATCCCAAATACAATCTTTCTCTCCTTGTGGAGCTGCTGTAAATAAACAGTCAATCGATTTCTCTGTTCCAAAGTTCCGGAAATAATCATCCGTAATACCTCATCAAATTTCCGATAATCGGTATTCGCAATGAGTGTTTTCTTATAGTGTCCCCAATCAATATTTTCGGTTTTAAAGTTTTTGTGCATGAGGAACCTGCCAACGCATGATAAAAATTCGAGTTTCAACGTGTATAGACAACGATTCCAGAAATTCAAAGAGGCGACACGCACCTTAACTTCATTAGAAAGTTTCTTCATAGAGTTCGTTAACGAAAGTTTTTCCATGCGAAGCGGATGATGCACTTTTTCATCTCCATAAATATTTAATATTTTCTGAGAAACTTCGTGATAAATAATTTCTTTTGCAGCGATTTCTTTTCCAAGTGCTTGAACTAGAATCGCAATGGTTTCTTCATGCGGACTGGGAATTTCATTCCAGCGGCATTCAAATCCTTCAAAACTTCCATTTGCTTCAATCTGTTCTTCAGAAATAATGAAAGGATTATCCTGCCCCAGATCTTTAATTAATGATTCAGCATGACCCAAACCATCTCCCTGGAACATAGCTTGTTGGAAATGAGCTGAAGGTTGATATTTGCCAACGAGTATCTGATGACCGGCAGCTTCAATATCTTTCATTGCAACCATGCCAATTCGCAAATCCAGGCCAAAATTATTTTTCGCCATTTGTTTCGCAGCAACCAATGCTGATTCTGCGGCTGCCTTACTGGATGGAGGAATACACACAGTGGCGCCATCACCCCCAAAGACATAAGGTACTTTTAAAGGTGAAACGGCATTTAATATGGCAACAATCGATGCAGCTCCCAATGAATTTACTTCCTTATAAAGACCACTTTCAATGGCATTGGTTGACCCTTTCACATCAGTAATGAGAACAAACCAGGTCGAAGGAAGCGGGCGATACAATTCTAGTTGAGTAAATTGTGTGAACTCAGCGAATCCTTTGAGCT
>CAYRXP010000255.1:0-2526 GCA_964428145.1 uncultured Enterobacteriaceae bacterium | reverse complement strand
AGAATTCCTGCGTATCAATCATACGTCCAGCACGATCATGTTTGGACACAAGTTTGTATTTTTCGATAACTTCACTACGAGTAATCGTTTTAGGGTAACCAAATCTGTCCCTGATAATTTTAAAGACCAAATCATATGAAGGCAAAGTGAAGACAATCATGACCAGGCCTCTATCACCATCAGTATGAACGAACTGATCAGAAGTCGATTTTAAATGTTCGGTAAAGATTCTGTGCCTTTCGGTCTTGCCTTGTCTAAGTCTGCCTAAAACAGTGTAGAGTTCATCAATCGGTTTTCTGGGTAATATGGAATGAATAAAATGTACCGCACCCACAACCGAGTTAGGATCAGCAAAGTAGTAGGAACGGGTATAACTAAATACAATACTAACTTCTTCCTCTGACATAAGAACTGCATCAATGACGATACCTTTCCCGGTATTTTTAAAGGCAATTACAATCGGTGATATGCTGTCGCGCATGATGATTCTGCCGACGAGATAAGCGCGTTCTGATTGATAAAAAAATGAGTCGATGAATTCAAACCTTAGGTATTCATTTTTTCTGCTAAATTTTGATTTCACGAACTGAATAATATCACTGTTAATTGATTCTGCATAAGGTACTCTAAATGAAAAGTCATTCAGTATTGCCTCAAAGATCTTTTCAGTAGATCCCCAGAAGGGATAGCGTTTTAGATTAAGTGATTTTAATAATTCAATATCAGCGTTGAGATTAGATGAAACAAATTCGAGCTTGGCATCTATACCAACCGTGCCAAAGATTCTTCTTGTAACAGAATTAAAGAAGGTCTTAATAAAGCCAGCGTCCGGAACCTTCTCCAGCCGTCTGCCAAAATAGGTGCGGATTGCATTCCAGAGTTCACGATCCTTAACTCGAGTGCCCATGTGCTTTCTTAACGCGAGGACAATACGCCGGACAGACTTTTCGTATAAATCTACGCGTTCAACGATATCCTGTTGATGACCCTGCCAGTCGCGCTTTTCGAAACGGGTTCTGGCACGGCGCGTTATCCGATGAAATAAATTGTTATAGTGGACAAATCCATCATAAATGATCTGTGATAATTCGGTGATCAGCTTTCTATCTGGCTTTTGTGCCATTGTGATGCCTCAAATTACATATTTGAAATCATTGCATCAGCAAATTCACTGCATTTAATTTCAGTTGCATCATCCATCAATCTGGCAAAGTCATAGGTGACAGTTTTGTCTCTGATCGTTGTATTCATCGCACTAATGATAAGATCAGCAGCATTTGTCCAGCCCAAATAACGTAACATCATCTCACCTGACAGAATCAATGAACCGGGATTCACTTTATCAAGATTTGAATATTTTGGTGCTGTGCCATGGGTGGCCTCGAAGATCGCATGCCCCGTGTCATAGTTAATATTGCCACCAGGCGCAATTCCAATCCCACCAACCTGTGCAGCGAGCGCATCTGAAAGATAATCACCATTCAAATTCATTGTTGCAATGACATCAAAATCCTTTGGTCGTGTGAGTATTTGCTGTAATGTAATATCAGCAATGGCGTCTTTAACAAGAACTTTTCCTGAATCCAACGCTTCTTTTTGTTCTTGATTCGCAGCATCTTGTCCTTTTTCTGCCTGAGTGCGTTCCCACTGATTCCAGGTATAGGTGTGATCACTAAATTCTGATTCAGCAAGTTGATATCCCCAGTTTCTGAAAGCACCTTCAGTAAATTTCATAATGTTACCTTTGTGCACCAGGGTAATACTTTTTCTTTGATTGGCGATTGCATACTCAATCGCTGCCTTGACCAATCTTTCGGTACCTTCTTTTGAAATTGGTTTGATGCCTATTCCGGATGATTCCGGAAAACGAATTTTTTGATATTGGTTTGGAAATGCTTCTTTAAATAATTCCAGAAAGCGGTTATTTTCATCAGAACCATTCTCAAACTCAATCCCAGCATATATATCTTCTGTGTTTTCCCTGAATATCACCATATCAACTAATTCAGGTCGTTTAATGGGTGAAGGCACGCCTGTATACCAACGTATGGGTCTGAGACAGACATAAAGATCAAGAATTTGTCTGAGGGCGACATTAAGAGAACGGATGCCACCACCAATCGGTGTTGTTAATGGTCCCTTGATGGCAACCAGATATTCCCTACAAATAGCTAGTGTTTCGTCAGGCAACCAGCTACCACAAAGCTGATTTGCTTTCTCTCCGGCATAAACTTCTGCCCAATGAATCTTGCGTGCTCCCTGTGAGGATTTTTCTACGGCCGCATCCAGTACCCTGACTGTCGCTGCCCAGACATCTGGGCCAATACCATCACCTTCAATGAAGGGGATGACAGGATTGTCTGGAACCTTTAGCTTGCCATTTTCAACCGTAATCCCTTCCCCATCAGATGGTATATCTATCTTGATAGCCAAATCCAACTCCCCCCAAATTTAATTCTAAAGTGATTTGGGTATAAGTGTTCCATATTCGTTGATTGATGTCACCCAGACTTGGTAGGTATTTGC
>CAYRXP010000254.1:0-2541 GCA_964428145.1 uncultured Enterobacteriaceae bacterium | reverse complement strand
GACCTTGAAGGATGTCTGAGTTTCCTCAGTGCCTTGGCTTCGATCTGGCGAATGCGTTCACGAGTCACATCAAACTGTTTACCCACTTCTTCCAGAGTATGATCCGTGTTCATGTCAATCCCAAAGCGCATGCGCAACACTTTTGCCTCCCTAGGTGTCAGGCCGGCCAGTGCTTCCTTGGTTGAACGGCGTAAGCCTTCAAATCCAGCAGAGTCACTCGGCGCCAGGATATTGGCATCTTCAATAAAGTCACCGAGATGTGAATCTTCATCATCACCAATAGGTGTTTCCATCGAAATGGGTTCCTTGGCAATCTTCAGTACTTTGCGTACCTTTTCTTCGGGCATTTCCATTCTCTCTGCAAGTTCTTCCGGTGTCGGTTCTCTACCCATCTCCTGGAGAATCTGTCTGGAAATACGATTCAGCTTGTTGATCGTTTCGATCATATGTACTGGTATTCGTATAGTGCGTGCTTGATCGGCAATCGAACGGGTAATTGCCTGGCGTATCCACCAGGTTGCATAGGTTGAGAATTTATAGCCTCTTCGATATTCAAATTTATCGACTGCTTTCATCAAACCTATATTCCCTTCCTGGATCAGATCGAGAAAAAGCAATCCACGATTGGTGTATTTTTTTGCAATAGAAATAACCAGACGCAAGTTAGCCTCAACCATTTCTTTCTTGGCTCGACGAGCCTGTGCCTCACCAATAGAAATACCCCGATTTATTTCTTTCATGTCAGTGATGGTTAAAACTGATTCACCAAACAGCATAAACAGTTTCTTCTGAATCTTTAATATTGCATCCTGATTTTTCTTGATTGCCTGTGCATAGGGTTTCTTGGAGCGGGTAATATTTTTTACCCAGGAAGTATTAAGTTCATTCCCAGGGAAAGATTCGATAAATTCCTTGCGAGGCATTTCACAGTCTTTGACACAAATCCTTAAAATTTCGCGTTCCGAAGATCGAATAACGCTGATAATATCTTGTTCATTCCTGATTAAAATATCAAAGAATTTTGGAGCAAGTTTTAATTCCAGAAAGAATTTATTCAGTTCTTCCTGAAGCTCTTTTGTCTTTTTATGATCTCTGCCATTTTTCTTCAGGGCCTTCATGGTCTTTACGAAATATTTGGCAAGTGGCTCGACTGTTTCCCGTATCTCTTCAATCGTTAATATATACTCTTCCTCTTCCTCTTCTGAGTCCTTACCCTCTTCTTTCTGAATAGGCTGTGGCGGAACCCTACCACTATCCGGGTAATAAGAGTGATCATGGAAACCAACAACCAAATCACTGAGCTTATATTCTTCATTTTCGACAGCAGCATAGGCCTTTAAAAAGGTATTGATTGTTCCCGGGAATGCGCAAAGTCCCGATAACACCTGAATGATGCCTTGTTCAATACGCTTGGCGATCTTGATTTCGCCTTCACGGGTCAATAAATCAACTGTTCCCATTTCACGCATATACATGCGGACAGGGTCAGTGGTACGGCCAAATTCACTTTCGACACTGGCAAGTGCGGCGGCAGCTTCAGCAGCAGCAGCTTCATCAGGGCCTTCGGTGCTGTCGGTCATGATGATGTCCAGATCAGGTGGGGACTCGTATACTTTTATCCCCATATCATTAATCATATTAATGATATCTTCGATTTGCTCTGGCTCGACAATGCCGTCGGGCAGGTGGTCGTTTACCTCGGCATAAGTCAGATAGCCTTGCTCTTTACCTTTGGCAATTAAAACTTTTAGCTGGGACTGCTCTTTATTGTTTGGGACGCGTTGTTTCTCTAATTCTTCCATCGTGTGCTCAGCCGTGGGCCGCGGCCGTATGGGCTCTTCATCTCTCTTGGTTAATAAAACGTTAAGTGACTGTTTATGAAGGGGAAAGCATTCTCCCCAAACGGTCAATTATAGCACAATTTTTGCTACATGCCAGTTTGACTTACTCTTTTGAATCACTAGCGAGTGAGGGGGGATAGACAGTGAACTTAGCTCGAATTATTAGCATCCAGCTTCTGCGAGCGTTTTGATTGTAGTTGTTGTTCGTAGTCGAGCCTGGAGCGCTTATTTTGTAGCTGTTTCTCGTAGTCGTTCCTGATTTTCCCAATGATTTCCAGTAAGCGACTTTTAAGTTCATCTGGCTCGGTAAGTAAATTATCCTTGATTGATAATTCTTTCAGGCGTTTTTCATATTTGCTGTCGCGCCAATGTTCCAATATGCCAGCACAGAATATCTCAGGTTGTCTGTGCACAAGGCTCAGCAATTCCCTTAGAAATTCTACACCCTGTGACTCAATATCGGTTAAGGCACCTGGTTCAATATCCATGCCCAATTCCGGATTCTGTAACAGGATGCTGATGGCTTCGGCAACTAGAGGGTTGTGCTCTTTATTGAGTTGATGTGTTGATACAAGATGATGTGCTTTCGTTGACTTTCCCGTTGGGTTTTTTTGATCAATCAGCTTACGAAGGCTGTCGATATTAATACCTGTCAATTTGGTGATATCGTTGAGAAGTAATTCTTGTAATGCGCCTGCAG
>CAYRXP010000253.1:1233-2554 GCA_964428145.1 uncultured Enterobacteriaceae bacterium | reverse complement strand
AAGATGTTTGATGGATCATCAATTTCCGGATGGAGGGGTATCAACGATTCTGACATGGTATTGATGCCTGATACAGAGACTGCAGTCATGGATCCTTTCTATGACGATTCGACAGTCAACATCCGTTGTGACGTTCTGGTGCCTACTACCATGCAAGGTTACGAACGTGATCCCCGTTCTCTGGCTAAACGTGCAGAGGCTTATCTGAAATCTACAGGTATTGCCGATACTGCATACTTTGGCCCGGAACCAGAATTTTTTATCTTTGATGATGTGCGTTGGTCAGATAATCTAAATAGTGCTTTCTACGAGATTGATTCAGATGAAGGTTGCTGGAACAGCGATGCTATTACTGAAGACAAGAATATCGGTCACCGCCCTGGCGTGAAAGGCGGTTACTTCCCGGTACCGCCCGTTGATTCACAACAGAACATTCGTTCTGCCATGTGTACGATTCTGGAAGAAATGGGTGTTACCACTGAAGTGCATCATCATGAAGTGGCTACTGCGGGTCAGGCTGAAATCGGTACCAAATTTAATACATTAGTAAAACGTGCTGACGATAATATGATACTCAAATACGTTGTGCTGAATGTCGCGCACGCCTATGGTAAAACAGCGACTTTCATGCCTAAGCCATTAGTTGGTGATAATGGTAACGGTATGCACGTACATCAATCATTGTTTAAAGATGGTAAAAATCTGTTTGCCGGTGACCAATATGGTGGATTGTCTGAAACGGCTTTGCATTATATTGGCGGTATCTTTAAACACACGCGCGCACTTAACGCTTTTGCAAATGCCACCACCAATAGCTACAAGCGCTTGGTTCCAGGCTTCGAAGCGCCAACCTTATTAGCCTATTCGGCACGTAACCGTTCTGCTGGCATTCGAATTCCCTGGGATCCAAACCCACAGGGTCGCAGAATTGAAGTTCGTTTTCCGGATTCATGCGGTAACCCATACTTTCTCTTTGCATCATTAACGATGGCAGGTCTTGATGGCATACAGAACAAGATTGATCCTGGTAAGCCAGTGGAACTGGATCTTTATGATCTGACCAAAGAAGAAGAAAGGGAGATACCAACAGTCGCATCTTCTCTGGATATCGCACTTGAGGCATTGGATGCTGATCGTGGATTTCTGACAGCAGGTGGTGTTTTTACGGATGATATGATTGATGCTTATATCGAATTGAAGATGGAAGAAGTTGATCGTCTGCGTTTGGCCACCCATCCTGTTGAGTTCGACCAGTATTACAGCCTGTAAAAATTAAGATCCAAATAGTTGACTGTGAAGCCCCCGACATAGGGGGCTTTTT
>CAYRXP010000253.1:0-1133 GCA_964428145.1 uncultured Enterobacteriaceae bacterium | reverse complement strand
TATTGAACTCTGCCCGGTTTCCATCACTCTAATATTGTGACTCCCGTTTATATGGATTATGCTGAGATTATGCGACTTTTATTGTTATTTGTTACCATGTTTTTGTTGACATCAGTATCTGCTGAGGTGTATCGCTCGCTTGATGAGGACGGTAATGTTGTTTTCACTGATAAGCCTTCACCGGATGCCGAGAAAATCAGAATAGATAAAGTACAGACTATCAGTCCACCTGCAGTTGAAGATTTTGAATATACGCCTCCCGAGAAAGCAGTTAATGATGGCTATACAAAACTAGAGATTATTAGTCCTCAGAATGATCAGACATTTACTGGTGGTGCGGGTAATGTCACGGTAAATATCTTGATAGAGCCAGCATTGGATACCAAGCAAGGTGATCGTTTGGTTCTGACCATGGATGGCGAGAAGCAGGCTGAATCAAGCTCGACGTCATTCAGTTTTACCAACATTGAAAGAGGTACGCATACAACGAAGGCAGATATCCTCAACAAAGGTGGTAAATCTTTGAAGAGTTCTGCCACTGTGACATTTTATGTCATTCGTCCTACTGTTTCGAATTAGAATTACTCGCGTTTTACCCTCCTGACTTAAATATATTTTATTTTCCTGGTTTCGCCGATTCTGGTCTGCTTTTTGCACCTATATGGTGAGGAGAGGCAGCTGCATTGATGCCTCAGGACTATTAATTTATAACTTATTGATATTAATAGCTATTATAGTCAAGCGATGTTAAATATTTAATCTTTGACCAATACTGCGCACCAAATTAGTGCGTTTTTATGCTAGTTTAATGAACCATGACTTTTATTGCAGAAACAACAGCGCGCGTTTATGACAATTTGGCAACTGCCGTTTTGCTGTTTGATGACCAATTAAGATTGACTTGTGTGAATGCGGCGGGTGAAAACCTGTTGTACGTCAGTAATCGCCAGATGGCAGGCCTGAAGCCTGATGAAATCTTGCCGGACTCACGTGTATTTGATGCGGCGTTAAAAAGGACACTAAAGACAAGTACGCCATTTACTGAAAGGGGCATGGTTTTACAGCTACCTCCCAAAGAGGAAATCACCGGTGATTGCTGTGTGACGCCTGGTATGAAGGAAGATGAATTTGTT
>CAYRXP010000252.1:0-2563 GCA_964428145.1 uncultured Enterobacteriaceae bacterium | reverse complement strand
CTTATTTGCATCGCGTTTAGCTAACAAAACTTGAAGAAAATTGTTCTTCAGAACACCCCCTATAATATTATTGACGATATATAAGGCAGGTGCTTCCTTACCAAGCACGCCTCCTACCGTATAAAACCGCTTTCTCCCCTCAAAAATTCCAGTTTCACCTTTTAAATAAATAGCATTCCTTGCCATTAGGGGATCTGTCTTAATGGCGTCAAGTGAACTCATCCTGACTCGTATCTTCCTGTTTGGATCTGTTCTGTCGATATTTAGATGACATGAAAGACAATGTTTTTCATATAAGCCTCTTCCTCTTTTGGCGAGAACATTGTTAATCCCAGGTAATGATTCCGGCCAAAGTGGCGAATGTAATTTGGCGACGACTTTTTCAAGGCCACGAAGGTTATATGCCTGTATGGAAGAGTCATATCCATCATCAATGAAACCTAACCATTGGCTGGTTTCAGGGGTGATATCACCAAAAACACCGATAGTTTCGCCGACATTGCGCGCGAACGCCCCCAGGCTTGCATTAGATTGTGAACCATCCCATTCCACATAATCGTGTTGTGGTGTGTCCCATATGTATGGGTAGCTTGTGGGGGCATTGGGGGTATTAAAATTGTCTTTAACACCAGTTAGGTGTAATCCTTTGTTCAGTATGGCACCAAAGGCATCTAGTCGGGAGTAGCCATAAGGTACTTCTGTATGATTACGGCGATTATAATCTTTCCGCTTTTCATATTGATCCTGTAGACGTTGTTTTAAATTATCCCGCTTTGTTTGTGGCACGTTCTCACCCAATAGTCGTGTGGCAAATCGACCAAATTTATCTTCATCAATGAGTGTTTTCCCCAATGACTGAACTATTTCATCTAGGAACATAGGCAAGTCTATGAAAGCTTGTCCTCCATCGATACGTATAAACTGACCCTGATATTTAAGTTGTTGTGTGTGACAGGCAGCGCAAGTCGGTCCCATGTAATCCTTATTCCTGGTAAGTCCAATGGGTAATCCATCCGGATTATTTTTGCTTGCACGAGTAGGTAGAAAACCGTATCGCAACATATTCTCTGGATTACTTAGAAGTTGCTGTTTGTCAGCCTGTTAAAGATTTAAAAAGAAATCATAAGGTAGCAGGCGGGATCCTTGATCAGTAAAATAAAAATATTGCCTGTCTTCGTCTGTCCAGTTTTGTTCGAGGTAAATTATTTTATCTAGATTTAGAGCGCCAGGATCAAGGATCGCTGGTTTGTCTTCTGCGTATGTCCCCTGGCTTAATAAAAATGATATGAGAGGAAATAAAATTAATAGAATGTTTTTAGAGTTTGCCATATCGTGATTAAAGCGTGCCTGGTACATCGTATATGTCCCGAAATTCATCCATCATAAATTTACATCCTTTGGGACTTAGTCTCTGGACAACAGTTCATTGAGCAGGTTGTCCTGAAAATTAACATTACCCGTCAGGCTATTATGCTTCTCACATAAAAATATCGTATGGTCGAGGGGAAAAAAACTGTATTTATGACGCTTAACGCTAGGATCCAATATATTTCTACCAAATAAAGAGGCTTTAGTTACTGAACCATCTCCTGGTTCAAGTAGCAATCTATCGTAATCTACTCCTTCTACGGGTTGAGTAATTTCTTCTGGCCTCATTCTGATAACGGATTCTCCATCAACTTCTTCCACGACTACCCTTGCCGGTGTTAATGTGCAAGCACCACCAAAAACAACAAATTTTGGATGATCTTCAGGCAGTGGCACCGTTAACGACCAGACGAACCTCCGTGCTCGTTCGAGCCGTTTCTCAAAATAGGCATCCAGTGTTTGCAGATGTTTCTCCCCTTCTGCTTTGTTTTTAAATTTATTACGAATTCTCTCCCTGACTTTTGGAGAAAATATAGACCACTGAAAGCTTTTCCAGATGTTCACATCATACAAATCTCGGTTAAGCGGTTTCCCATTGCTTGTGACTATCCAGTTGTTTAGTGGGTGCGGGAATAATTGGTACAAACTTGGCATGGTCGCAAGCGTTTCAGTGCCTATACGTTTAAAACCGACTTTGACGCCAGTAATGAAGCGATACAGTGTTTTGATTGAACCCAGGTTTGGCGTGCCAAGTAAAATGACTCGCCTGACTCGATCACCACCGTACATATTAATCTTCAGGTCAAAATCATTGTCACCAATGACATCCTGGCGGCCATATCGAATGTAATAGCGCGTAATCAAACCGCCCATGCTATGTGCAACGATATCGACTTTTAACTCAGGGTAACCATAATCAACCCTGATCTGATCGATAAAGTCAGCAAGTTGGCTGGCGGTAATGACGTTATCCTGTCGCCAGTCATAATGAAAAATGTAGTAATTCTTTTGATTTGGGGTAACTTTTCCACCAACTTTGGCCAATTGATAGCCGCCAGTATCCCCTAATGTCTCGATTATTTTTCCGTAAAAATCCTTGCCAACCGCACTGTCAGAAATAGCATAGGCCTCAGCAGTACTGGGTAAAGGTTCTAAAGTTTCTGGATCGATTTCATAAGCAACCTCGGCATAATCA
>CAYRXP010000251.1:0-2565 GCA_964428145.1 uncultured Enterobacteriaceae bacterium | reverse complement strand
TCCGTTGGCGATATCATCGCCGCCGTTGGAAACGTTTTTTAACCATGAATATTTCTACCGTCTACAATGTCTAAATTTCCATCATTTCCTTTTCTTTCCCTGCTAGAAGCTTATCAATTTCATGGACGTAACTATCAGTCAGTTTTTGGATCCTTTCTTCTGCGCCACGATCCTCATCTTTGGTTATTTCTTTCTCTTTAAGGAGATCCTTGCAGGTTTGGTTTGCATCACGACGTATGTTTCGAATGGCAACTCTCCCTTTTTCTGCTTCACCACGAACAACCTTGATCAATTCTTTACGTCTATCTTCAGTCAACACCGGTAATGGAACACGAATCACTTCTCCGGCTGTTACGGGATTTAGACCTAAATCTGCTTGCATAATTGCTTTCTCAATATCCGGGATCGTACTTTTGTCGAAAGCCGTCACAGTTAATGTACGTGCATCCTGTACGCCTACGTTCGCAACCTGATTCAATGGAACACCGGAACCATAGTAACTGACCGTGACATGATCCAGCAGACTTGGGTGTGCTCGACCAGTTCGTATCTTGCTGAATTCCTGTTTCAGTACTTCCATACTCTTGAGCATGCGCTGATCTGCATCTTTGTATATATCGTCAATCATTGGCGTTTTTTCTCTGGTTTATCAATCTGGTGTTTATCCGTTTGCTTGACTAATCTTAACCTTGGGTCGTTACCAATGTCCCCTCATTCAATCCTTGAACAGCCCGCATCATCGAACCCGGCTGTGTCATATCAAGCACACGTAAAGGCATATTGTTCTCACGACAGAGAACAATCGCCGTCGCATCCATAATAGCTAATTTTTGGTCCAGAACCTCATCATAACTTAGCTCATTATAACGCCTGGCTGATTTATCTGTGACTGGGTCTGCTGAGTAAACACCATCTACCTTGGTTGCTTTTATGAGCAAATCGGCATTGATTTCGATAGCACGAAGACTCGCCGCCGAGTCGGTCGTAAAAAAAGGATTCCCCGTGCCCGCAGCAAATATGACAATCCGGCCTTTTTCCAGATGGCGAACTGCCTTTCTACGAATGTAGTCTTCACATATTTCATTGATTGAAATAGCAGACATGACTCTGGCAATCACGCCAAGTCGTTCCAATGCATCCTGCATAGCAAGGGAATTAATGACGGTGGCTAACATGCCCATATGATCACCGGTCACCCGATCGATTCCTGCTGCTGCGAGCCCTGCACCACGGAATATATTGCCACCCCCAATCACGATGGCGACTTCAACACCAGATTCAATCAACTCAATCACTTCATTGGCAATTCTACTGATAATATCTGGGCTGATGCCATAGGCATCGTCACCCATTAATGCTTCGCCGCTGAGTTTTATCAAGACCCGTCTGTATTTCAATGTTTTTGACGGGGGTGACATGTTCCTTATTCTCCTTTCGCCTGGGCCATGACCTCATCTACGAAATTATCATTCCGCTTCTCAAGACCTTCGCCAACCTCATATCGAATAAAACTTTTAACCGTTGCCCTGGCAGACTCAAGTAATTTGGCGACCGTCTGTTCAGGGTCTTTGACAAAAGGCTGATCTAGCAGGGTAATCTCTTTTAAGAACTTGTTAATACGCCCGCCTATCATCTTCTCAATAATATCCGGTGGCTTGCCGCTTTCTTCTGCCTGTGCAACAAGTATTTCTTTCTCCTTACTAAGTAAATCCTGTGGTACATCTTCCTCGGCAATGCATACAGGGTTACTTGCGGCGATATGCATGGCAATGTCCTTTGCCAGGGCTTCATCACCACCCTCTAGTTCAACGAGCACACCTATACGAACACCATGCAGATATGCACCCAATATTCCTTGTGCTGAATCAAGCTGTGAAAAGCGTCTGACACTAATGTTTTCACCTATTTTTGAAACCAATTGCTGACGCATTTCTTCAACCGTCTGGCCGGTATCACCGACCTTGCTCTCCATTAAGGTATCAATATCTGCTGGCTGATCAGCCAAAATGCAAGTCGCAACCTCATTGCAAAATCCTTTGAAGCTGTCGTCTTTGGTAACAAAATCTGTTTCAGAATTAATTTCGGCAATGACTGTCTGTCCAGTTTTTTCATTTCGCTTGATAAAAACCAAACCTTCTGCCGCAATGCGTCCTGCCTTCCTGGCAGCCTTTGCCATGCCAGATTTGCGCATATTCTCAATTGCTCTTTCAATATCACCATCAGCTTCCTGGAGTGCCTTTTTGCAATCCATCATGCCAGCACCAGTACGCTCGCGAAGCTCCATTACCATTGTGGCTGATATTGCCATTTTTATTTTTCCTCAACTGCCTTGCTTTTTGAAGTGACTTTAGCCTTCTTGACAACCTTTTTCTTGGTCTTCTTCTTGGCAAGCTTTTTCTTGGTGACTTTTACGCCATCAGTACTATCCACTGCTTCTGTTTTTTCTATCTCTGCTGATGTTGTTTTTGCAGCTTTCTTTTTGATCGTCCTTTGCTTGCTTACCTTCTTTTTGATCACTGGTTTTTTGCTTACAGATTTTTCAACGGCTTCTTTGATGATTGGCTC
>CAYRXP010000250.1:0-2567 GCA_964428145.1 uncultured Enterobacteriaceae bacterium | reverse complement strand
ATAAATGGAAAACGTTTAGAGGCCGCCTTGAGTCATATTGAGATTGAAGTTGCACATCAGAATGGAGATGAAATTCGACCCGTTTTTTATTGTTCTGAAAAACACCAGGAGACTCATGCACCGTTTATGGGATTAAATCGCGCGAAAGCAGCGGTACTAGAGGCAGCGGTTCTTGTCAGTCGGCTACATATGCTCCCAGATGAAAAAATTGATAATGAAATTGAGTATTTACAAATCGCTATCGATAAAACCGCCAGCGAGCAAGAATTGGAGGCCTGGGGTTGGTTAATGAATCGCATTAAAACATTTAGAGAACAAAACTCGACCCAAGAACAAGGAAGTACTGTATGACAGGCATGTTAGCTAGTGTTTCGAATCTGGAAGAGGCAAAAATCGCGCTTCATGCAAATGTTGATATTATTGATTTAAAAGATCCTACGCATGGTGCCCTAGGTGCAGTTACAACAGAAGTCGCACAGGAAGTCGTGAAGTGTGTCTCAGGTCAATGTCTTGTTAGTGCGACCATTGGTGATTTGCCTATGCAAGCAACACTTATTGGTGAGGCGATTTCCACCATGGCATCAACAGGTGTCGATATCATTAAAGTCGGTATCTTCGATGAGTTGACCAACGAGGTGATTGCCTCTCTGAAAGAACAAGCGATTAATGGTGCAAAAGGGTTTAATGGCAAGCAATTTACGATCGTTACCGTGTTTTTTGTTGATAAAGGTCTAGACTTAGAGAAGATGTCTGATTTGGCCAAAGCTGGGATCAGGGGAGTAATGTTGGATACCGCCGACAAAACGAAAGGAAATTTAAGAGCACATATGGAAGATGATGAAATAAAAAATTTCGTAATACAATCAAAATCATATGGTTTACTGGCAGGACTTGCGGGTTCTTTGAAGGCTAGTGATATTGCGCCATTGCTCGAACTAGATCCAGATTATCTCGGTTTCCGTGGCGCCCTATGTCAAGATGATTCCCGCATTAAAGCCCTGAATAGTTCTTCCGTTATAAATATTCGTTCTTTGATTATAAATGCAAAAGAAGGCTCTGTTGATGTAAGGGCAGGCTCACAATAATGGATACCTCTATTAATTGTCCTTTTCCGCGATTGCAGCGTCAGTTCCGTGCTCGAATCCTCATGTACTACATGTACACTGCGGTTCTGCGCGCGGTGCTTCCTTGCACTCACGCATAAAACCTAATTAACAGAGGTACCCAAATTTAAATTATGATTTTTTTCGATTCTCTATTTTAGAAACGACACATTATCCAGAGGTATTTGAAGATGGCACAGTGGAGAAAAAAAGAGAAAGACGCGACTTATGACGATGAAGAAATTGAGTCACGCCTACAGGATGAGCTACCCAAATGGTATTACGAAGCCGGATGGATACGCAGGAAATACAAAACCAGTGGTTGGAAAGGAACCCTAATGGTTATCAACACAGCTGGCCACCTTGCCGAAGCGGCATTTCATCACCCTGACATCACAGCATCCTATGCATTTGTTATTGTGAAATTGAAGAATCATGCGGCCAAAGGCGTAACGGATAAGGATTTTGAATTGGCGAAAAAAATTGAGGAAGTGGTTATGTGGCAACCGGGTGTCGATGAAGAAAGTGCGCTTGAAGGTACGCCGGATGATCCCAGATTCAAATATATTAAATATGATTGAAATCGGTAATGATACTTCTTCGATTATGCGCCCTGAAAGACCTCCTATAGGGCAAGCGATTCCTCTTCTTCATGGTGTTCTGTTTCAGTCATGAAAAAGTATTATCTGAATTCTATAAAGTAACAATGGTATTGTAACTTTAATTATTCGTTTGAAGAATTATCAGTGTCTGGTTTATCAATATCTGGCCCTTCATCTCTGAAGTGTGGTGGCCATGAGGATGTGTGGCGGGCTTCATCGGGGACTGACGGTATCAGCCACTGTTCCAACTGAGAAAGCACATTTGCATCCTTGGCAATTCGGTATTTATGGCTATGGATACATTCTCTGTCGCCATACTCACAGATATTTTCCTTGGTGCCACCACATGCGCCGTTCGCCAGACCTTTTGGGCAGGTTTCTGGGCAGATATATTGTGTGGCGGCCAGGCGACACATGCCACAGGTTTCGCAGCCAAATAGCGGTTCCTTAATGATTCTTTCTATTCGTTCCAGCCATCTGTCAGTTTTGCTGTGTCGTTTGACGTTTCTTACGAGTCTACCCAGAGCATTCGCACCCAGACCTCGATCAAACAGAAAACTGTGTACCCATTTCATCGTATGATATCTAGTTCGATCTTTTAATGGTGCATGACTGCTTGGGCGGTCAACCATGTGGCTGGACATGTACCAGGCTAATCCCGGAACAGGATCTGCCTTAAATCCTTTCGGTAGGGTGAGTGCTTCCTGCCATGCATTGTTCCAGCTAACTCTGTCTGGACATTTTTTGGCAAGGTAATCAATTTGATTATGTAGTGTCATCAACTGATCAACCGTATGAATAGCGGTGAGTTGTACACCGGAAAACCCAAGCATCCTCAAACCCAGTATCAAAAGAGCTGTTC
>CAYRXP010000249.1:0-2578 GCA_964428145.1 uncultured Enterobacteriaceae bacterium | reverse complement strand
CGCCGCGTTGATCGTCGGAGTCCTTGCGGCCGGTGGGGCCCAGGCGGCTTGCGCCAGGGTGACCATCGCCGACATGAACTGGCCCTCGGCCTCGCTCATGGCCAATGTGGACAAGATCATTCTGCAGCACGGCTACGGCTGTGACGCGGAGCTCGTTCCCGGCGACACCATGCCCACCGGCACGTCGATGACCGAAAAGGGTGAACCGGACATCGCCCCCGAACTGTGGAGCATTTCCTTCGCCACGGCGCTGAAGAAAGGCGTTGCGGAGAGGCGCCTCCGCGTTGCCGGCAAGTCCCTCTCCGACGGCGGCGAGGAGGGATTTTGGGTCCCCAAATACCTGGCCGACAAGGACCCGTCGCTTGCCACCATCGCCGGCATCAAGAGGAACGCCAAGATTTTCAAACATCCCGAGGACCCGGACAAGTCGGCATTCATTGGCTGCCCGGCGGGCTGGGCCTGCCAGATCACCAGCGGCAACCTGTTCAGGGCGCTCAAACTGGCCGATAGCGGCTTCGAGTTGATCGATCCCGGCTCCGCCGCGGGCCTCGCCGGCTCCCTCGCCAAGGCCTACGAGCGCCAGGAGCCCTGGTTCGGCTACTACTGGGCTCCGAGCGCCATCCTCGGCAAGTACCAGATGGTGAAAGTGGACTTCGGCACCGGCACCGACGAGAACCACTACAAAGACTGCATCTCCCAGGACGACTGCGTTGACCCGATCCCGACCATGTATCCGCCCTCGCCGGTCCACACGGTGACCACCGAAAGCTTCGCCAGCAAGGCACCGGAAGCCTACGACTACCTGGCCAAGCGGGCGTTCACCAACGCAGACATGAACAGGCTTCTGGTTTGGATTGAGGAAAACCAAGCCGACGGCGAGACCGCCGCCGTCTACTTCCTCAAAAACCACGAATCGGTATGGATCCCGTGGGTCTCGGCGGCCGTCGCGGCGAAGGTGAAGAAGGCCGTCAACGACATGTAAGGACCGCGGGCGCCGGCGCTGATTCGGCCGACGCCCGATCTTTTTCACGAATAAAGCTTGGTGGATTTTCCCATGGCAGACGCATCTTGGTTGACCCAATTTCCCGAAATGGAGCGCGCTACCCTGGTCGCCCTACGCAAGACCCTCGACGGCGCTTATCGGGAGTTCTCCAGAACCTATGGTGAGGCGATCGAGTCGTTTTTCGATCCGTTACTGTATTTCATGGTGTGGTTCGAAAAGCTGTTGATCAACACGCCCTGGTTGGTCGTTCTTGCGGCGCTCGTCGCCCTTACCTATGGGGCCAGCCGGTCGGTCAAGCTGGCCCTCGGCGTCATGGCGGCGTTTCTGGTCATCGGCTATTTCGGAATGTGGGAAAACACCATGCGGACACTGAGCATCATCACCGTGGCGACGCTGCTGTCCATCGTTCTCGGCATCCCCGTCGGTATCGTGATGGCGCGTTCCGACCGGGTGCAGGCCGTCGTCACGCCGATCCTCGACATCATGCAAACCATGCCCGCGTTCGTGTATTTGATTCCCGTGGTCATGCTGCTCGGCATCGGCAAGGTGCCGGGAATCATCGCCGTGGTCGTCTACGCCATTCCACCGGTGATCCGCCTTACCAACCTGGGCATCCGCCTCGTCGACCGGGAAGTCCTGGAGGCGGCGACCGCCTTCGGCGCCAACCAGAGGCAACGGCTTCTCGAGGTGCAGATTCCGCTCGCCATTCCGAACATCATGGCTGGAGTCAACCAGACCATCATGATGGCGCTCGCCATGGTGGTCATCGCCTCGATGATCGGCGTCACAGGTCTGGGCCAGCCGGTGTTGAAGTCGATCAACAACCAGTACTTCACCATGGGCCTGTTCAACGGCCTCGCCATCGTGGCCATCGCCATCATGTTCGACCGCATCTCCCAGGCCTACGTCAAGCGCAGCCAAAAAAACCTGGGGGGCATGCACGATGACTGAGCCCCTTATCCGCGTCGAAAATCTGTACAAGGTCTTCGGCAGCGATCCGCGATCGATCATGCCGTTGGTCCGCGAGGGCCGCTCCAAGGACGAAATCCTGGCCGAAACCGGCCATACGGTCGGCTTGAGGGACATCAACCTTGAGATCGAAAAAGGCCAGATCTTCGTCATCATGGGCCTGTCGGGATCGGGAAAATCCACCCTGGTCCGCCACCTCAACCGCCTCATCGACCCGACGGAAGGCGCCATCTACGTCGGCGGCATCGACGTCATGAACCTGTCCCGGACGGAACTGGAAGAATTCCGCCGCCACTCGATGTCGATGGTCTTCCAGCACTTTGGCCTCCTGCCCCACCGCACGGTGCTGGAGAACGTTGCTTTCGGCCTGTCGATTCAGAAGGTCGCCAAGGCGGAACGGGAGGAGAAGGCCCGGGAATGGCTGCGCTCGGTCGGCCTGAATGGCTACGAAGATCAGTATCCGTCGCGGCTCTCGGGCGGCCAGCAGCAGCGCGTCGGCCTCGCTCGCGCCCTGTGCACGGACCCGGAAATTCTGCTCATGGACGAGCCTTTCTCTTCTCTCGACCGACTGATCCGTTCCGGCATGCAGGACCTTCTGGTCGAACT
>CAYRXP010000248.1:0-2596 GCA_964428145.1 uncultured Enterobacteriaceae bacterium | reverse complement strand
ATATACTCTTTACCTTTTTCACGGTCGATATCTGGTGGATAATTTTTATATTTGTCCGCGTAGTATTGATCCAGGTGATCACCATCTGATGCACGATTATAGGTCACGTAATAAAGGCGCCTGGTTTTATCGCTCATATTAGGGTCGGATGAATGCGGTGTGTAACAATCGAAGATCACCATATCACCCGGCTTGGTTGGGCAATCTACAAATTCCATATCTGCCATATTCTCTTCAGTCAACGGTTCCCATTCCTTGTAAAGACCATCGTGCTGGTGACCGGCGACGATCTGTAAACAGCCATTTTCAATGGTAGCTTCATCGATACAAACCAGGGCACTGAGAAAGTAATCTGCATAATATCCCCAACCGGCCTGTTGATCCTGATGTGGGGTAAAGCCATCGCCACCCGGCATTTTGAAATTGACCTTTTCCTTAAACATCACTACTTCTTCGCCCATGATCTGTGATATTGGATTTTTTAATACTTCACCAAGTTCCGCAAAACCTTTGTGGTAAGGTGAGATTTTTTCTATTCGGCAAATTAATTTTTCCTCAGGATTGATTTTGCTTTGTTCATGAAAGACCCATTGTTTTCCTGATTCTTCTGGTAATTCCGCTAACTCGACTGTCCATTGCTCAATCCTGGCTGCGTCTTCTGCATTGAAGGCATTACGGACGATGACAAAACCATCTCGTTCATAGTCTTTGAGATTTTGCTTTGTAAGCACAGGTGTTTGTAGCATGTAGTTTCCTTTTAATAAAAATATTTTGAACGGGCGAGATTTATACCATGACTCATATGAAGAAAAAATTAATTTATCTCAAGTCTTGAGGAAATGGCGTCAGCTTTGCCTCTGTAGTCCAGCCTTGCCCATGGGCATTTTGTGTCAGGCCGTCGATTCGGTCCTGGGTGAGTGGATGTGTACTCAGAAATAAGGGAGGTTCAATCGAATCTAGGTCATGCGCCGCCATCAATACCCGGAATAAGTCATTTGTGCCTGACACATGATGATACAAGCCGTTGACAGCAGTGAGTGCGGTGATATCGGCCTCTCTCTCCTGATCCCGGGTAAAATTAAGCAGGGCTATCATTCCTGTTTCACTTACGACCTGACCGACAAATAGATCACCACTGGCACCTGAAATGGCGGACAATAATAATCCGATCACAACACCTCTACCCATGGCAATAATCGGGTGTCGATGAAAAATATGTGCCATTTCGTGGGCGATGACCATGGCCAGGGCATTTTCGCTTTCGAGTTCATCCAGTAATCCTTGATAGATAAAAATATGTCCACCGATGGTTGCAAACGCATTGACGGTATCGCCTTCGATATAATGTACTGTAATTTCCATTTCCTCGGGGAGAGGCATGTGGTCTGCCAACTGATTACTGAGGGATTGTAAATATTCCCGGGTTTGCCTGTTTGTTTCTGATTCTGTTTCCGGATCTGCTTGCGTCCACATCTCAGGAATCAAGTCCTGCTCCATCTTGAATGGTATATATATAGCAAGTTTTTCTGCGGCTAAACTGAGTACGATGACAGCGAAAAAGATAATACCCAAAACGCCGATACTTAGAATAAAAAATTCTTTAAGCGGGTTTTCTACAGTAGTGTTAATACCTTCAGGTATTTTTGGGTTGGAATATTCCATTAGGGATTACTTCGGCAGAGATTACATCTGAATTTAAACCTGATCTGTAGAAGGGTATCAGGCAGTCCGAAGATTAATTGTCGCAGCGCCATTCCCGGAGATGTCATTTTTGCCCAGGTCATCTTTAGACGGGGTCTGCTTTGCAGAATCTTTCTCAATAATAATGGCCGTACCATAGGCAAGCACTTCGACTGATCCAATACTATTATTGCTACCTTTGGAAATAGAAGAAGTCTCCATTTTAATGTTGAATACATAATCGGCATTCAATCTTTTGGCTTCCTCTTTCATACGTAAAATAGCCTCACGACGAGCCCGGTCAATGAGGCTCTCATAGCTGGCCATTCTGCCCCCAACAATACTCCGTAGACCGGCGACGAATTTTTTAAAATAATCAACAGAGATGACAACATTTCCTGAGACCATTTCTGTCTGGCAGGGCAGGAAGTCATCAGGTAATATTTTGCTGGCAATCACCGGGAGAGAACGAAATTGTGATTCACGCTTAATGATGGAGCGATAATGACTTTTTTCCAGCGATTGACCAAAAACATAGCCAAGCGTTAAAAGCACAAAGAAAATAATAATGTCTAAATAAGCTTCCATATTTAATTCAAGTTTATTCAAGTGTCACAGCTGTGCCGTAAGTATAGATCTCAGATGCCCCCTGGGTGATCGAGGACGTAGAGAAGCGGATATTGAGTATGGCATTTGCACCTGTCTCCCGTGCCTGTTCCTTCATCCTCTCAATCGCTTCTTCGCGGGATTCGTGGAGTAATTCTGTATAAGCCTTTAATTCACCGCCAAAGATATTTTTTATTCCCGCCATAATATCTTTACCGGCGTGTTTGGCACGAACCGTACTCCCTTGAACCAGCCCAAGATGTTTGGTGATGGTTTTTCCGGGAACGTATTCCAGCGTGGTGAGTATCAT
>CAYRXP010000247.1:834-2626 GCA_964428145.1 uncultured Enterobacteriaceae bacterium | reverse complement strand
AGATATTTTTCAGTTTCTTAATGCAAACAACAAGCTACCTTCACAAGCATTAGCTTCGTCTCTAATAGATGCATCCGATTGCCTTGAGGAAATGAGTGAATCTCTTATATCACGGGGTGATGCTCCAGCAAATGCTCAAGAAGTACTTCAGGATATTCTTAACTGGATTAACCGACTTGAAAATGAAGGTGCTGAAATACTTGATGATGACACCTCCCCTGTTGCTGCGAGTATATCTTCCAAAGAATATGGTGACGTAAAACCGGATGAAGCTGAAGATGAACAAGCTGTTGTTTCAACTTTACGAGTACCAGCGCCAATTATTGACGATCTTATCAGGCTACTGGGTGAAACTATCATTCTTACAACTCAACTACAGGAAAAAATTAAGAATTCTATCTTCGAGACAGGGGCACTCATCAAACAAAACGAAGCATCTCATGAATTAATTAATCAACTGGAACAACAGGTCGAACTACGTGGAATATCCAACGTCTCTCAAGCAGTCAACCAGAATGAAATCTTCGATTCTCTTGAGCTTGAACAATATAACGAACTACATACGATAACTAACCAACTGGCAGAGTCAACACTGGATTCTGTTGAACTAAATAGAGAAATAAAAAGTGAATTACGTGAACTAGAGGAGAGCCTTATTGATCAGTCACGTTTACATAAAGAAGTTCAGGAGCTCGTTATGCGTACACGCATGGTTCCTATTAAAACCATCTCCCCCAGACTGCAAAGAAGTGTCAGACAAACGTGTCGGGCTACTGGCAAACAGGCTGCTCTCCATTTAAGCGGCACTGACACACTAATAGATAGTGATATTCTGAATAATCTTGTTGACCCATTAATTCATATGTTACGCAATGCGCTTGACCATGGAATCGAAAGCCGTGATGAACGTATCAGTAAAAACAAAGATCCGGAAGGCAGGATTGATCTGTCGTTTTCATCAGAGGGGACAGAAATCGTTGTACGTTGCAAAGACGATGGCGCAGGACTGGATCATGATTCAATTCGCGTTACAGCAATTAAACGTGGGCTTATTGAAGCTCATGACGAACTTACCCCGATGGAACTCAATAGAATGATTCTTAGATCTGGATTCTCTACAAGCAAAAAAACAACACAGGTATCAGGACGGGGCATTGGCATGGATCTCGTGTATTCACAAATTATTGCGAGTAAAGGTACTGTGCATATCGAATCTGAAAAAGACAAAGGCTGCCAGATTGAGTTGAGAATGCCGGTCACATTAATTTCATCACATGTGCTAATGATAAGACATAGAAATAAGATGCTTGCTGTTTCAAGCAGAGGTGTTGAACAAATATTACATCCAACTGATAGCCAAATCATTGAATCAGATGATGGTTTGATGTGCAAAATTGAAGATGGGCATTTCGAATTAATAAATCTGGAAGATTTAATTGATTTTCCAGGAGACCGGCGGAAGAAAGATCGAGAAACCAGGCCCGCATTGTTAATCCGCGAAGAAGAAATAAACAAGGTTGTATACATCCAGGAAATTGTGGATAGCAGGGAATTGGTTATTAAACCCATGGGGAAATATATGAATAATATCCGTGGCATTCCTGGTGCGACTATACTTGGTGATGGTAGTGTCGTTCCTGTACTTGATATCCCTGATTTATTACGCTCGTCTGTTCGAAGGGAAGGAGAAACTGATCATGTTAGTTATGAACAGATTGTTGCCAGTACTGCCCTACCAACTGCATTAGTCGTTGATGATTCACTGAGTGCACGTCGTGCGCTTGCACAAGTT
>CAYRXP010000247.1:0-824 GCA_964428145.1 uncultured Enterobacteriaceae bacterium | reverse complement strand
AATTATCGATAAGAAAGTTCCGAATATTTTACTTGTCGATATGGAAATGCCAAGAATGAACGGCTTGGAATTGACTACACATGTCCGTGCAAATCCCGATTCTTCAGATATCCCAGTGATTATGGTAACTTCAAGGTCCACTGAAAAACATCGAGAACAAGCCAAGTCAGCTGGCGTTAATATTCTTTTGACCAAACCTTTTTCTGAAGATGTTTTATTAGATCATATCAGTAAGTTACTGAATTAATTAAGTATTTTATTCTTCTTCATATTTTATTTAGACTTACGCCGCATAGTATTGTCCAGCATGGATAAACTAGATTAGTATAGAAAATTCGTTTTTCAATTATTTGTTTTATATATAGTTTTACTATTTTAGTTTTCATTATTTATTTTTGGTAATCAATTTTGCTTAATATTCTTGTCATCGATGATTCCAGCGACTATAGGACCTTACTGAAACAGTTAATTATAAGTAATTATCCAAATGTACAGGTCGAGGAATACGACCCTGATTTGAATGGTGTTCCCAAGATGGACAGGAACTGGAAAGGATACAGTATGGTGCTCTTGGATTATGATCTGGGGCTTCAGAATGAAAATGGTTTAGATTGGTTGCAAATCATGATGACTTACCCTGATATGCCGCCTATCGTCATATTAACAAGCGAGACAAGCACAACTATCACGGTCAGAGCACTAAAACTCGGAGCCGCCAACTATCTACTCAAAACCGATATAAACTTGCATAATATTATTTCAAACCTTACTGAGTCATTTGAATTAGCCGGGCTTAATCAGAAATCTTCAATGAGTACATCAGG
>CAYRXP010000246.1:0-2652 GCA_964428145.1 uncultured Enterobacteriaceae bacterium | reverse complement strand
TTTTCTGTGGTGGCGCCAATGAACGTCACCGTACCGTCTTCAACATAAGGCAAAAATGCATCTTGCTGTGATTTATTGAAACGATGTGCTTCATCGACAAACAGGACAGTGTCTTTGTCATAAATTTCCCGATATTGTTTTGCCCGTTCAATAGCAGCACGAATATCCTTAACGCCACTAAGTACGGCCGAAAGCGAAATAAATTGTGCTTCACATGAGTTTGCAATAATTCGAGCAAGTGTTGTTTTACCTGTCCCTGGAGGTCCCCAGAAAACCATGGAATGTAAACGGCCACTTTCAATCGCAACTCTTAGCGGTTTCCCCGGGGCCAGAATATGTTGCTGGCCGGCAAAATCATCCACCGACTGAGGGCGCATGCGATCCGCAAGTGGATGATAATCTGGAGTTGATGTCATTGTTTTAGATTATATGGGGGCTTAACTTGCTTGGCGTTACTGTCTAATTGTATCCGGTGATTTGATTTTTACCATTTTAGGTACTATCTCTATAGATAGAAACAGAAGATTTTCCACTGAGGATTGTTTATGGACACTTCATTTCATATAGTAAAAGATCTTTTCCTGCAGATCGGGCTGCCAAATGATAAACCTGATATAGATAATTTTATTCACGAAAATAAGGGTATTCCTGCAGGCACACCAATTTGGGAGGCAGATTTCTGGACTCAATCACAAGCCGCTTTTCTCAAGGAATCCTATGATGAGGATTCTGACTGGGTTGAAGCTGTCGATCACCTTGATGCACTTTTGCGAGATTAATATTTTATACAGTAGGGCTCACTCTGTGAGCCTGCCCCACAGGTCATAATCTCCAGAAGACTCAATCAGTACTTTAACCTGATCACCAAGGTTTAAATCACCCGCGTTATCAATTATCACGTGCCCATCTATTTCGGGGGCATCGGCATGACTACGGCCAATTGCTTCATTTCCATTCGACTCGTCAATTAATACTTCAAGCGTTTGCCCTATTTTATTTTTTAGTTTGTGCGTACTAATCTGATTTTGTTTTTCCATAAACCGCTGCCAACGTTCTTGTTTTACCTCTTCCGGCACAGCGCCAGGGAATTGATTGGCTTTGGCACCTTCGACATTAGAATATTGAAAACAACCAACCCTATCCAACTGGGCCTCATCCAGGAATTCAAGTAATGCATCAAAATCTTCTTCTGTCTCTCCTGGGAATCCAACAATAAAGGTCGATCTGATGGTGATATCAGGACAGATATCCCGCCATACATTGATTCTCTGTAATGTATTTTCAGTCGCAGCGGGTCGTTTCATTAATTTTAGAATACGAGGACTGCCATGCTGGAATGGTACGTCCAGATACGGTAATACCTTTCCGTCACTCATGAGAGGAATAATTTTATCCACATGAGGATAAGGATAGACGTAGTGTAAACGTACCCAGAGTCCCAATTCTCCTAACGCACGACAAAGATCCATGAGATCAGAATTGTATTCTTGCCCTCGCCAATCACCAGACTGATATTTAATATCAGAACCGTAGGCACTTGTGTCCTGGGAAATAACCAATAATTCTTTAACGCCAGCTCTCGCCAAGGCCTCAGCCTCCTTCATAACGTTGTCAATGGTTCTGCTAACGAGTCTTCCCCGCATGGACGGGATAATGCAAAAACTACATTTATGGTTACATCCTTCCGAGATTTTCAGGTAAGCATAATGTCTGGGCGTTAATTTAATCCCTTGTGCCGGAACTAAATCCGTATAAGGATTATATGCTGGTTTAGGTGCATGTTCGTGTACTGCGGCAACGACCTGTTCATATTGTTGCGGGCCGGTAACGCTGAGGACACCAGGATGTGCTTCCCGAATTAGCTTTTCATGTACACCCAGACAACCGGTGACAATTACCTTGCCATTCTCATTGATGGCTTCACCAATTGCCTCAAGCGATTCATCTCTGGCGCTGTCGATAAATCCGCAGGTATTGACGACAACAATATCAGCACCATCATATGAATTGACAATATCATAGCCATCAACACGCAACTGCGTGAGAATACGTTCAGAATCTACCAGTGCTTTTGGGCACCCAAGGCTGACAAAACCAACTTTTGACACAAATTTACCCTACTAAGCCATCTATATTGTTATTTAGGCGAGGCATTCTACCGGAGAGATAGTATTGAGGCTAAAAAATTAATTGTCAGCAAATAATTGCCAAATAAATAATTGATCCAACAGGCAGTTAACTATAATCTAGCGCACCTTCGATGCAGTCATGCCCACGCCGGATTAGCTCAGTTGGTAGAGCACCCGCCTTGTAAGCGGAAGGTCGAGAGTTCGAGTCCCTCATCCGGCACCATACTTACAATAGTCAGCTATACCATCAATCTACTTGATATATTCAGTAAAACGAACTCTCGTGCATATCTATTGGTCGAGAGCTGACTATGACCTTCCATGGTCATAGCCCTTCGGGCAGCTAAAGCTGCCCAATTTCATTCCCGATGAAATTGTCGAGTCCCTCATCCGGCACCATTAAAATAATATTAATTACAATTTAATCTATTTTGGACGTCTGCTTTCCAGCGGAAGCGGACGTTCGACTATTGCCATCTATACTATGTGATGGTTGACAAGCAAATGTGATAACAATCAACTT
>CAYRXP010000245.1:0-2656 GCA_964428145.1 uncultured Enterobacteriaceae bacterium | reverse complement strand
CTAAGTTTATCTGTGACTGCAATCGGTGTTGGATAACTTCGTACTATAATAAAGGAAGAAATAATAAATGTAATTAATGTAGTTAATTGAATCATATTGGATGTTGTTTCACCGATAAATTGAGATTGTACGGCTAGGACCGCGATCAGCAATGAAAATTCGCTGATCTGCCCAAGCCTGAAGCCAACTTCTCTTGATATATGTTTTTTCTCACCTTCTTTCTTCAGGAGAAAAGCAAATACCATTGGTTTGACAACAACAATCAGCGTTGCAAGTAACAAGGCTGGTGCAATTAACTCTCCCAACAAACTGATGTTAAATCCTGCTCCAAGTGAAAAGAAAAAAATAATCAGAAAGAAATCACGTAATGGTTTCAATCTTTCAGTAATAAAAAACGCGATCTGGCTGGAAGCTAGCGATACGCCCGCGACAAATGCGCCAATCTCATGTGACAAACCGATTAAGGTAGCAAGCTCTGCAATACCCAGGCACCAGGCGATAGCTAATAAGAATATATATTCATGAATCTGATCGTATTTGATAATCAATTTAATCAATACATAACGTTGAATCAGCCATGTGATACCAATCAATATCGGCAAAGCGAATAATTGAAGAACAATATCCTGCACAAGGTCGCCTCCTTTGCCATAACCTTGTAGTAACAAAAGAATAATGATTGCGATCAAATCCTGAATTAATAAAATACTGATAATGATCTGACCAGTATGCTTATGATGTAGTGTCGTGGTTGGTAACAACTTTAGTCCGATGATCGTGCTTGAGAACATGGTAACCATTGCTATTAATATTGATTCAGCTGCTGAATAACCGAATATGAAGCCAGTCAGATAACCAAAACAGGCAAAGATAATCGAGCTAATCAATGTCACTTTCAGTGCTTTACCCAGCATCTGCATCAGCTGCTGTGGTAAAAGATCGAGGCCTAGCAGGTAGAGTAGAAATATAATGCCTATATGTGAGATATCGGCAATCAGACTCGCGTCATCTATCAGGGCAAAGCCCCAGGGACCAAATATAATACCAAGAATAATATAGCCAACAATCAATGCCTGGCGTGCAAACAGCGCCAAAGTCGCAAAGATGGCAGCGCCGGTAAATATTAAAAATATTGAATAGACTATTGTGTTATCAGGCATAGGATTATTATAAAGATATTTAACCGTTTATGATCCTGAATCGCATTGGTTATTCCATCATGTATTGCAGAAACTGGCAGTTTTTTTGGGAAATCTATATTTGCTATGGCATCTATTTTTAATTGCTTATGGACAAGAGCAGTGTCCAGTTTTTTTTGCAGCGCGTCATTTATATGGGAATTAGACCGCTTATATTCGCGAGCCAAACTTTCCCTGTCCCGGAGCATGCAATTTGCAATTTTTTTCCTGATATCTTTCATTCGTTCAATAAGTTAATTACCCGTTAGATGAATCAATTTTATCCTCAAAATCAATATCAAAATCAATAATTTATTTTGTAATATAAACAATCGCTGGTAGGATACCAGAAACGCTGCATCGCTTGATTCAAGGTAACCTATGTTGAGCTGTAATCACGATACTG
The DNA here is from genome assembly GCA_964428145.1 of uncultured Enterobacteriaceae bacterium. Lineage (GTDB taxonomy): Bacteria > Pseudomonadota > Gammaproteobacteria > Eutrophobiales > Eutrophobiaceae > SMWN01. Next base: position 1,072 of record CAYRXP010000245.1, on the reverse strand, counting down.
AAAACAGATTAAAGTAGTAGTTAAAATACAAATCATAGATTGAAGATATGCAAAGAACTAACTGCTCGAAATTAGAAAAATAATGGCTTTTCAATCAATAATAGCAGGCACACAAATAGATGGTGCGCGTGATTATCAGGAAGATGCCTTTCTGATCACCCACCTCTCTGATGCCCACGATAATCCCAGTGCTTTAGTCATTGTAGCAGACGGAATGGGCGGTCATGCTGCTGGAAATGTGGCCAGTAACATGGCCGTTCAGGCATTCAACAAATATGTCACTTCAAATTACCCCTCCGAGGACCTCGCTGCGACACTTAATGAGAGTTTATTACGGGCGAATGGCGCTATTACAGATACGGTTAAGGAAACTCCTGCACTTGATGGTATGGGATGTACCATGATTGGCCTGGTAATCGAGGGGAATCATTTGTGGTGGGTAAGCGTTGGTGATAGTCATTTGTATCTACTTCGCGACAGAAAACTTACCAAATTAAACGCCGATCATAGTTATGGCGGCTTTCTGGACAGAATGGAAGCCGCAGGTACGCCCGTTGAAGCTGAACAAGGATTGTCCAGGAATATGCTGATGAGTGCTGTCACTGGTGCTGATATCGCCGAAATCGACTGTCCCCCTACTCCGTTCACGTTGGAACACGATGACAAATTAATCATTTGCTCTGATGGACTGGATACCTTAAGCGAAGGAAAAATTATTCAATATTCTGATTGGTCAGACACGCCAAAAGAATGTGCCGAAGCCCTGATGGATGCCGTAGAAGATGCGGCCATGCCGAGGCAGGATAATACGACGGCTGTCGTGGTTAAAATCATTGATGACAGCGCGGCTGAAACCGCTGTAGTTGAAGAAGAAGACGATGACGATGATGACATCACAACCCCAGGTACACCAAAGGCTGACACTACTGCTGAGATGGAAATATCACCTGATACTGATCAGACTGATGCTGGCCAGGATGAGGTCGTTGACTTATCTGAAGATGAAGCGGAAGCAGCACCTCTGACAGACGATGCTGTAGAAGAGCCAGTGGACACACCACAGGCGGCCGAT
>CAYRXP010000244.1:0-2670 GCA_964428145.1 uncultured Enterobacteriaceae bacterium | reverse complement strand
AATCTTTCTCGAATCCCGCAGAGGGAACCGTCTTGGCAAAAAAAAGCATTGCTCACTTGGATCAAGTAAAAAGGGCAAATCATGCCAAAAGAGGTAAACCTGCGTTACTCCTTGTTGATGATGATCCTCTCATTGCCGAATCTCTGGCACTTGCACTCGAGGAAGACTATCAGGTGATCATCGCTGAAAGTCGCGCACAGGCTAAATTGCTCCTGCAAAAAATGACTGAAGCCCCTTCCCTGGCATTGGTTGATCTGGGTTTGCCTCCTACCCAACATTTGCCCGATGAGGGCTTTGAATTAATCGATGAATTATTGGCCTTCAATTACAATATAAAAATCCTTGTTCTCTCCGGACAGAGCGAAAAAGCCAACATCCAGCACGCACTGACACTTGGCGCCGTCGACTTTGTACCCAAACCCTGCGATGTAAAATTATTACAGACAAGATTGAATCATCAGATGATGATGCTTGAGGCAGAATTAACTGAAGATGAAAAGAGCCAAAGTGACAGCAGTTTGCTTGGTGAAAGTCCCGCGATAATGACATTGCATCAATTGATCGATCAGTTTTCTGACACACCCTTCCCGGTTCTTATAGAGGGAGAATCGGGTAGTGGGAAGGAACTTGTTGCACAGTACACACATGCAAAAAGTGCGCGTTCTAAAGCGCCCTTTTTAACCATCAACTGTGCAGCATTTACCGCTGAATTACTGGAAGCTCAGCTGTTTGGTTATACAAAGGGCGCCTTCACAGGTGCAACCACAAACCGGGCCGGGTTTTTTGAAGATGCGGGAGAAGGCAGTTTGTTTCTGGATGAGATTGGTGATCTGCCGCTGAATCTTCAATCAAAATTTTTAAGGGTACTGGAGAACGGTGAGTATTATCGTTTGGGTGAAACCAGTCCCCGGGTATCCGGGGCAAGAATCATTGCTGCAACAAACAGAGACCTGAAAGAGGCAGTCCGTGCCGGTGAGTTTCGGCAGGATCTATATCATCGGATCAGTGTTCTGACCGTGAATGTTCCACCCTTAAGGGAAAGAGAAGGAGATTGTCTGCTTTTATTAAATCATTTTCGCAAGCTTTACTCAGCAGGTGCTGATCTATTCTCGTTGACATCTGATGCTGAGAAGTTACTGGTGGAATATTCATTTCCGGGTAATGTCAGGGAATTGCGTAATATCGTCATCCGATTGGGGGCGAAATACCCAGGTAAAAAAGTCGATGTTGAACAACTTCATGCTGAATTAGAAGAAAGCATCTTAATTATCCCAGGTGAAGATGAAAACAATGGGTACACACAAATAGAGCGGGAATTATCAGGTAATTCCTTTCAATTGGATGAGGTACTGAGCGAACGTGAGAAGAGATATATTCTGGGAGCGATGCGTGTGAGCGGGGGGAACTTGAGCAAGGCAGCGCGACTGCTTGGGATAAACCGCACGACACTTTACAGTAGAATGCAGCGTCTGGGTATTTGCGAGGAGACGACATAACTAATGTACTACGAATATTTTGGTCTGAAACAACCCCCTTTTAAAATTACACCGGATACAAGCCTGTTTTTCCCAGGGGGAAACCGTGGTGCCGTACTTCAGGCATTAATTTACGCTGTTACTCAAGGTGAAGGCATTGTCAAAGTCGTGGGTGAAGTGGGTGCCGGGAAAACCATGCTTTGCAGGATGTTGCAAGTTGAGTTACCTGACAATGTCGAAATCGTTTATCTCGCCAACCCCAGCCTGTCTCCGGAGAATATCCTGCATGCGATTGCTTTTGAGCTGAAACTGAATGTCACAGAAACAGATAATCGTTTGAAAGTGATGAACGAATTGCAAAATTATTTACTCGACAGACATGCTGAAAATAGACAGATAGTCGTGTTTGTCGAGGAGGCACAGGGAATGCCCATTGCTACGCTGGAGGAAATCCGCTTGCTTAGTAATCTGGAAACCAGCCAGCACAAGTTGTTACAGATTGTGCTGTTTGGCCAACCTGAACTCGACCAGATGATTGCGACACGAGAGATCAGACAGCTCAAAGAAAGGATTACCTACAGTTTCCAATTAACACCATTTAAGACAAATGATGTTAAGGATTATTTGAATTCACGTCTGCGGACATGCGGTTATCGTTCGGCCGATGTTTTCTCAACTTCCGCAGTCAGGGCCATAACCAAATATTCGAAAGGTTTGCTCAGGCGGATTAATATCCTCGCGGACAAGTCTTTGCTTGCGGCTTATGCAGGGAATACCCATCAGGTGACATCGAGTCATGTAAAAATAGCGGCGCGGGATAGTGAATTTATAAAAAATAGATCAATTCTGGTGCCTTTTCTGGTTTCCATAACTACCTTAATACTGCTTGTATCACTTGGAGGTTTGGTTTTCCCGGGGAAAATCAATCAGGGATTACACGCTATTCAGAGTGCACTTGATACCAATGCAAAGCCAACAAATGCTCAGGCTTCTGAAGGGCAAATGACAGAAAACAGGCCTCAAGAAGTGCAAGCTGAAACAATATATTTGCCTCAGGATGGTGAGAGTCTGTCGTCTGGAGAAGGTCAATCAACCATTGCAGGGTTCGAAGGCAGTCCATTACTGGAGCCGGGCATATCAGGACAGAGTAAATTAAACAAAGGCAGCTTGAATTAGGGCACAGAAAGCAAACCAC
>CAYRXP010000243.1:0-2679 GCA_964428145.1 uncultured Enterobacteriaceae bacterium | reverse complement strand
CTACTCGTTCTTCCATAGGAATATTAATTGAGTTGCCCTCAGCGGTATTTTTTATTGCGCCAAGCACCTTTGGTCATTACCAGCCTGTGATTGAATGACCACCGGAGCTAATGCATTTCTATGAGCTATATTCTCCGCGTATTTATTTGCATTTAATGATCCGCGCAAGATAATGTCTCCCTCATAGACTTCCAGAGGTGTTTTTAGAAAACTAAATTTTCGACTTATCGGTTCAGGATAAGTAATGTTGTCTAATTGAAAGGCTGGAGTGTCTGCATCAATATAAACTGATGTCGGGATGATGTCCTCAATCTTAGATTGATGTGCATTAATATGCCAGTTGTCAGCAAGCTGTAATTTGACCTCAAGTATTTTGTCTCCCTCAAACTCCTTTATTTCTGCACTTGCCTTGACTGCGCCGCGTGCACCATATTGGTATTTTCCGATCTCACCGTGGACCAATAAATCCAGTGCCCTGTATAAAGAGGCAGAAGAAAATATATCTTTACCGGGAGAGGGCAATATTGCTTTTAAGGCTTCATTAGCACGATCTGAGTAAGAAAGCTTACCTGAACGTGAGGCCAGGTGTGCCAGTGCCATAATGGCGACTGAATTTCCAGATGGCAGGGCACTGTCATTCAAACTTTTCGGGTTAGTAAACAATGCGTTCTTCGTATCCGACATAAAGAACCCGCCATGGGTATTATCATAAAAGCGTGAAGACATAAGATCAGCCAGGGTCTGGCTACGCTGGCGCCAGATTGGATCACCATCGATATCGTATAGATCCAACAGTGCCTGGATAAAATAAGCATAGTCGTCCAGTTTTGCAGAGATAGAATGTCTGCCATCAAGATAAACCCTGAATAATGAGCCATCATGCCAAAGTTTTTCCCACAGTAAATTCCCAGCACGTATTGCAGCATCTTTGTATCGGTGTTCATCAAGGACATCTGCAGCCAGGGTCAGTGTGGAGATCATCATGCCATTCATGGCAAGCAAAATCTTGTCGTCACGCAAGGGTGGAATTCGCTGCTTACGATACTCAACAAGTTGGGCACGTATCCTGTCAATTTGATGCGTTAATGCTTTATAAGAAATATGTTGATTCACTGCATATTCACGCAATGAAACAGGTAGATGCAGGGTGTTTCGCCCATCAAAATTGCCCCTTTCGGTGATTGCGAATAATTCAATGGCCAAATCTGCGTCTTCTGTACTGAGAATCTCTCTGATCTCACCAGGCTTCCAGACAAAATATTTTCCTTCTACTCCCTCACTGTCCGCATCTGTTGCTGAGTAAAACCCCCCTTCATTTGAGGTCATTTCTCTTAAGACATAATCAAGTGTCTGGCGTGCTATCCGTGCATAATTATCCTTCCCTGTAATGCGGTAGGCATGTAGGTAGACCTGACTGAGCTGTGCCTGGTTGTATAGCATCTTTTCAAAATGTGGTATCAACCAGATATCATCGGTTGCATAACGATGAAACCCACCGCCAATCTGGTCGTAAATGCCTCCTTGAGACATTAAGTCTAACGTGGTTTCCAGATTCTTATTCAGTGGTTTATTGCTATCACGTGTCGCAATCTGTAATAAAAATAATAATGCGGGCTCATTAGGAAATTTTTGTGCCTCACCAAAGCCACCGGTAAGTGGATTCAGTCGGCTCAATAAATTGTCTGCAGTTTGTTGAATCTTATTTTTTTCGAATGACTGCAAATCATTCCTGTTTTGCATGATCTGTGTCACCAGCGCACTCAGTTCCTCTGACTGTTTTAAAATGAGCTCTGGCTTCTCAAGCCAGGTGGAATGTATTTTTTGAAGCAGATCAATGAAGATATCAGGAGGTATATAGGTCGCCCCATAGAATGGTTTTCCATCAGGTGCCAAAAATGATGACATGGGCCAGCCTCCATGTCCTGCAACCAATCTAACGGCCAGCATATACGCTTCATCTACATCAGGGTGGCGTTCTCTATCCACTTTAATTGCAATAAAATGTTGATTAAGAAATTCTGCAATTTTTTTGTCCTCAAAACTTTCACGTTCCATGACATGGCACCAGTGACAAGTGGAGTAACCAATCGAAAGAAAGACCGGTTTACTTTCTTTTTCTGCCAATGCAAAGGCTTCTTCTCCCCAGGGAAACCAGTTAACCGGATTGTGTGCGTGTTGGGTCAGATAGGGTGAATCCTCCAGAATTAATCGATTGGTATAGTGTGCTTGACCTTCAGCAGAGAGATGTTTGGTTCTAGGTTTATAGTTTTTTCCTTTGGCAAGGAGAGTCTTTCTGAGCTGTTGTTCAAGGTATTCATCATAAGGAGCAATACCGGGCAATGGTTCCGCATAAAGCGTAGCGGTATAGATAAACACGCAAATTATTGGAATTAACCGTAGGATAATCATGTCAAATTATTATGGATATTAGATCACCGGGATTTTAGAGCAATAGAATAGCATTATAAATGCTGTATATAATGCCTATACCCAAACTACCTGGAAATGCAGGCTTCAGAGTTCAGGTAGAAAGTCGGGTCAAGGCGAAACTCGCAGTGAATGACTAGTCCTTCATAAGAATTGTAACGCGGCACTGGCTTTCTAGCTGAGCTCCCGCAGGGCAAGACGAGAAGCAACCACCTTCATCGTTTTAAAACCTTGAACTAGAGTGACTAGTTC
>CAYRXP010000242.1:0-2687 GCA_964428145.1 uncultured Enterobacteriaceae bacterium | reverse complement strand
CGGATGATTGAACAATGACGCAGCCTGTCGGCATTCTGGGCGGCACATTCGATCCTGTACATAACGGACATCTACATCTGGCGACAACATTTTTAGAACAATTAAAACTTGTCAAGATTCTATTTGTTCCTTTAAACAATCCGCCACACCGATCCGCACCCCTGGCATCACCTGAACAAAGACTCGAGATGCTGAAATTCGCAGTAGAAAGCCATCCTCGCTTAAAAATCGATGATTGTGAACTTCAAAGAGGAGGGGTTTCATACACGATTGATACCTTGAGACGCATTCGTAAAATAATTGACGAGACTCCGCTTTGCTTGATCATGGGCATGGAGAACTTCAAGACACTGAATAGCTGGCACCAATGGCAATCCTTATTGGACTACGCACATATCGTTATTGCAAATCGCCCAGGGGATGATGAGATAAATGATGCTGAGATAAAAATATTTATGGACAACTTTATCACGAAGTCTGTAACAAAGCTGCATGACAAAGCTGCAGGGTATATCATCAGGCTGGATATCCCCATGCTTGATATTTCATCAACACAGATAAGAAATAATTTTCAATCTGGGCAGGAAACAGAATCATTATTGCCCGATAAAGTGCTAGACTTTATCCATACACACCATTTATATAACAAGTAAATATGAAATTAGAAAAGCTCGCTGAACTGGTCATAGAAACATTGGAAGGCAACAAGGCAACCAATATACAAACACTGGATGTAAGGGGTTTAACCACCTTTACCGATTTAATGATTATTGCAAGTGGCACATCCAACCGACAGGTCACATCAATTGCTGAAAAACTCATTGAAGAAACCAAAAAGAATAATATTCAGCCCCTTGGCTCGGAAGGCACGCAATACGGTGAATGGATATTAGTCGATCTTGGTGACATCATCGTACATATTATGCACCCGGCAACGCGAGCACATTACCAATTGGAAAAACTCTGGTCACCAATGGATGATTCGGATTCCCTGAAGCAAACAGTCCATTAACTAACAACTTCTTTTTATGAAGATTCACCTCATCGCGGTAGGCAAAAAAATGCCTGAATGGGTTAATGCTGGATTTTCAGAATTCAGCAAACGCATGCCTCCGGAGCTTCAGATAAATCTGATTGAAATTCCCCCCTCGGTCAGAAACAAAGCAACACCCATAGGAAAAAATATCAAAGAAGAGGGTGAACGCATTCAGTCCGCAATTCCTGCCAACTCAAAAATTTTCGTATTAGATGGAAAAGGAAAATATTTCAGCAGTATTGAGCTTTCAAAGAAGATGGAAGCATGGCTACCTCTGGGGCAGGATATATCACTCATCATTGGTGGTGCGGATGGTCTTGATGATCGAATTAAAAAGAACGCGGACGAAACCTGGTCACTATCATCATTCACCTTGCCACATGCTTTGGTTAGAGTTGTTATTGCAGAGCAGCTTTATCGCGCATGGAGTATTCTGAAAGGGCATCCATATCATCGGGAATAGTTTTGTACATGGATGTACTTATACTGCGATCGCATGGATGCGAAAGAGCAGTGACCTCACTATTAGATTTTATCTCTTACGCTTCGTTGATGCTTTGGTTTTGCCTTTGAGCGGCAAGTTACTTCTTGTTGCTCACCCCACAAGAAGTAACCAAGAAAGACGGTGCCCCGACATCGTGCCTTCTGGGTTTCCTCACAGCATCATGATTTTTGAAGGTCGCGCAAACAATACTTCCTGTCTTGGTTCCGCTTATTTGAACGTCCCTGTTCAAATAACCTTAAAATCATTCACCTGCTCGGCACGATATAGGGGATTGATCTCTTCGTTGGTCTTAACGTTTAAGCTAACAGGGCGGCGACGCTAGGAGTCGTCCTGGTTGAGCGCCTTGTTATAGGTATTGTATTAATATCGTTTGAAGCCATTTTTTATCTCTGATCCTCTTGCCCAAAATAGAGGAATATTATGTTTCGGAAGCTCAGATTTTAATTTTTCTTGGAACTCTGTCTCTTCCTCAGAGTAAGAAGAAGGATGTGTTGTTACTACCCATAAACCGTTCTCAATAACAGATTGATCCTGTTTTTTAACGTATTCAAGTACGTCTGATAATGTTTGTAAATATGGCTGGCCTTGTTCAATTTTCAGATAGGGTGCATATGCAACCTGCAACCCCCAGGGTTGACCGGAAATATCTGCAACGCGTTTTGGTAGTGCGTGAACAGAAATACCTTTATCACGTTCTGGCTCACCAGCATAAGTACTTGGTATAGCTAAAATTAACATGATAAATAATATGGTGAGTCTATTCATTACATACCTATAACAAATGTTTATAGGGCTTTTTGGTAGATAAACTTATATATATTGCAGACGTGCATTTTTAGATAACCTCCTTTTAATCAAAATGTTAGCCCACAATATGCTATTGGCTCCTCATTATCAAGCACGCTCCTTTTGCTGATTTCATTACACACTTTTTCTCTGTCTCTATAGATGACAGATAACTAAAAATGTCCCTTATTTTTTAGTTAAATCAGTAACTTGAAAAGCTCCCTAAATTTATGTTTATAGAGCATTGACTTATCGTTTTATGCCTTCTTCTGACTAATTGTAACGATTAGATAGCCCTTAGCGAACGTCCGCTTTCAGTATAAAGCAGACATTAGTGTTGAATGTTCTGAACGTCTGCTA
>CAYRXP010000241.1:516-2699 GCA_964428145.1 uncultured Enterobacteriaceae bacterium | reverse complement strand
GCTCTCGCGTCACGACAACGAAAACAACTACCTCATGCTCTCGGACGAGGTGCGGCTCTGGAACGACAGCGAGATCATCCAGGTTCCTGTGCACCCTTGGGAGCTCATGCAGGTCGGTAATTGCGGGTCACCCCTGGAGACCGAGGCTGGATGGCTGGTGATCACCCACGGGGTGGGGCCGATGCGGTAATACGGCCTGGGGGCGCTCCTCCTCGACACGGACGATCCCTGTCGGGTCATCGGTCACCTGAAAGAACCCCTGCTGATACCCAGTGAAGAGGAACGCGACGGGTACGTGCCCAACGTCGTGTACTCGTGCGGCAGCATGATCCACAATGGTCAGCTCGTGCTGCCCTACGGCTTCTCAGACATCGGAGCTCGTTTCGCTTTGCTCTCTGTCGATGATCTACTCACCCGGCTCACGGAGCAATAGTCCCCCGGCTATCCGATACCGACGATAGAGGCGAATGAGGTGTGCTCGCGAGTTCGGGTAGAACTCGTCCGGTTCGATATCAATCCACTCGTACTTGTCGGATGCGGCGATCCGGTCGTGACCGGAGAACTCCTCTAGGGCGGCAACGGAAGGTTTTGGGGACCCGTCCGCCCGCCACAGTGAAGAAGCGCTCGTGTGTGCCCAGGAACACGGCTCCAACAAGGAGCACGAATCCCTGCTCCTCGGGCCGGACGTGGAGCACGGCGAGCAGGTGGCTCGCCCCACACCCTCCTACAGCTCACTGCGGCGAAGCAGTCACCCTCACGATCTATCACTGGTCTGGGGCGCCGACCAGCGGGCTAGGCCCGATTTTCATCGTCGCGACTTGCGTCGTCACGATCCGCCCCTCGCCGCCACCCTCGAGGCCTACCCCTAGTCACCGTTCCAGCGCACTGGCTGTCACCCGGAGCCGCGTGACACATGGTCTTGGTCCTTGGTTTCGTCTGCTCGCCCTTCGATGTCCTTGATCTGACCGATTCGTCGAGCGTGGCGTCCACCTTCGAATTCCGTCTCGAGCCAAACCGACGCGATCTCTTCTGCGAGCTGGTGTGCCACGATTCGACCCCCCATCGCCAGGACGTTTGCGTCGTTGTGTAGCCGCGACAGGCGAGCTGTGGGGGCGTCGTTGCAGAGTGCCGCTCGAACGCCGTGCACCTTGTTCGCCGCGATCTGCTCGCCTTGGCCGCTTCCATCGAGCACGATGCCCCGGTCAGCAAGGCCGCAGACGACCGCCCGACCGACCGACTCACATATCGGCGGGTAATCAACGGGGTCCGGAGAGTGGGTGCCGTGATCGGCGACATCGTGGCCCCACGATCGGAGCACCTCGATCAGTCGGGACTTCAATCCGTATCCCGCGTGGTCGGCGCCGATCGCGATGCGCATCGCGTGACGATATCAGGCAGGACACCTTCATCGCGAAGAGCCGCTTGTTGCATTGCTCTAACGCGGGTGTCACGGTCAACGGGCTGATCAGGGCCGGCGTTGTATCGGATCTCACGTCCTCGAAGCGGTTCAACTCAGGTTCCACAGAGCATGGCTCTTCGGTCAGGTTGGTTACCACTGATGGTTCGATTCTGCCGTCGGTCCCGCCTCCCTCGACTTTGCAGGCCACATCCTGGGCTCAGCCCACATCACTCTGGACGTCCACGGTTTCCGAGTTGTGTTCTCGGGCGACATCGGGCAACAGGTATGCTGGTGATCACGGATCCCGAACCGCCTGTGTCCGCCGGACTGATAGTCCTCGAGATGGAACGCCGCGATGCCCGGGGAATGAGCCCGCTCGGGCCGACCCCACTCCAAGTGACCTGTACCATCACCGACTTCGAGAAACTCAAAGGTACGCACCGACTTACCTCGACCGCCTTACCCGGTTGCTCTGGTCGTGCCCCGCTCCGATCGACATCAGCTCCAGCTCGGGTTGCTTACTGAGCTCTACGCCGGCATAGAAAGCAGCTCAGGTATTCCGGATGCCCAGCGGTCAAACTCTTCCCTAAGCGGGTTGTGCGTGATGTTGGCGAACGCGACATACCACAGCTACACGGCATCGATGCCCCCCTGGTCGTCGCTCGTCCACAGCGCGAAGTTACAAGTTAGGTAATGCGCTTGTGCTGATCGCCGTAAGGGCCTCGCCGGAAGCGACGGGCTGGGTCGGTCGAGGTACTGCCGGTCCGAGCAACGACGACCTCCA
>CAYRXP010000241.1:0-506 GCA_964428145.1 uncultured Enterobacteriaceae bacterium | reverse complement strand
ACGTATGATTCGAAGTAGGACGCAGTAGTCCCACCGTGCGGAAGGCAGTGTGACAAAGGGTTTGACCGATGACAGCGCCGAGCGACGCAATCACACTTGGCGTGGACCTTGGGGGACCAAGGGGCATCCTCATGTGTGGGACTGGTGTCGGTGTTGCTGTGGCTGCCAACAAACTGCCCGGCATCCGAGCCGGGCTGTTCCACGACACCTACTCGGATCACCACGGTGTGGAACACGACAACATCAACGTCCTCGTCCTCGGGGGGAAAGGTCATCGGCAAGGAACCCGCCCGGGTGCTGGCCGTGTCATATTTCGGCGTCCGCTTCACCTCCCAGGAGAGCCACCACCACCGACTACTCAAGATCCGATCGATCGAAGCCCGCTACGGAGCGACTACGAAGGGAATAGCGAACCATGAATCAGCTCGCCGCCTTACTCGAAACGGGCCAATCGGTGTGGCTGGACTACATCCGCCGGAACCTGTTATCGGGCGGTGACCTCGCAC
>CAYRXP010000240.1:0-2703 GCA_964428145.1 uncultured Enterobacteriaceae bacterium | reverse complement strand
CTTCAACAGCCGGCGCTCCATGATCTTCAGGGTTTCCGACAGTTCGGACCCCGGTTCGGCGTCGGCGTGGTAGACGAACAGCCGGGGCAGGTACAACAGCCCCGCCATCCAGGCGATGACACTGATGATATGGAGCGCCTTGATCCACAAATAGACGGTGTCCGAAAGTTCAATCATTCGATCGTCCCATGATCAGGGGTCCGTTATCGGGCATTTTTCATATCCGGCCGGACACAGCCGGGTTCCGTCCGCCTGACACAGGGCCTTTTCGCTGTCCAGGGCCGCTTCGGCCAACCCGGCCAAGCCGCCGATGAAGTCTTCCTGAACGCCGAGGGCCGGGACCCGGACATAATAAGGAACTTTCAACTCATGGGCCATGTCACGGTATTGGATGTCAAGCTCGACCAGGGTTTCCGAATGCTCGGAAACGAAGGCCACGGGCACCACGACCATCGGCACCCGGTCGCCGGCGGCGCGTAAAATTTCCTCGTCCATGGAGGGGCCGATCCATTGCAGCGGCCCGACACGGCTTTGGTAGCACACGGCCCAGTCGAGGCCGGGACTGCCCAGGGGGCTGTCCAGAATTTCAACGATGGCCCGGGCCGTCTGTTCGATCTGCCATTGGTAGGGATCGCCCCGGGCGATGATTTTTTTTGGCAGGCCATGAGCGGAAAAGAGGATTCTAGGCCTGCCATGGTTTTTCGCTTCCGCGATCGCCGATCCGATCAGCGCCGCCTGACCCCGGATAAGTCCCGGATCCGCCGGATAGCAACAGATGGCGCGGGTCGGATTATTGAGGCCCTGGGCCGCGGCATGGGAATGCCATTCCTTCAATGACGACGCCGTGGTGGTGGTCGAGTGCTGGGGGTAAAGGGGCAGCAGGACAATTTCATTTGGGTCGAAGGCCTTGACGGCTTGGACTGTTTCTTCGCTCATCGGGTGCCAGTAACGCATGGCAATAAAGACCCGGACCTCTCCGGCCCGGTCTTCGAGCCGGCGGGCCAGGGCGACGGCCTGGGCTTGGGTATTCTCCAACAAGGGCGACTTGCCGCCCAGGTTTTTATAAATCTCCCGCGCCTCCGGAGCGCGGCGGCGGGAAATGAATTTGGCCAGGATCCACCGCAGCGGACCCGGCGCCCCGATAATGGCGGCATCGTTGAACAGGTTAAAAAGAAACGGCTCAATCGCCTCCTGGCCATCGGGGCCGCCGAGGTTGAACAGGACGACCGCTAATCGCTTTATCAACCGACTTCCTTGGCCGTGGCCGGCCAGCCCAATACGAGCTCGGCCACCCGGGCCACGTGTTCCGGCGGTGTCGCCGGCAAGATGCCGTGGCCGAGGTTGAAGATGAACGGGCCTTTTGACAGGACTTTGAGGATTCCGATCGTTTCCCGGTCCAAGGCTTCGCCGCCTTCGACCAGGATTTGGTTATCCAGGTTGCCCTGGACAGTGCATTTCGGCTGCAGCGCCTCGGCAATCCATTCAAGGGACGTATCCTGATCCAGGCTGATGCCGTCGATCCCGGTGTCGATGACGTATCGTTCCGTCAACGGCCCGGCGTTGCGGGGAAATCCAATCACCGGAACCCCGGGGCAGTTTTCTCTCAGCCGATCGACAATCCGCCGCGTCGGTTCAACGGACCAGGTATAGAACTGTTGTTCATTCAAAATCCCGGCCCAGCTATCGAATAATTGGATGATCTCGGCGCCGCTTTCGACCTGCCGGGTCAAATACGCCGTTGTTGCGTCGACCAACAGGTTTATTAATTCCTGAAATTCATCGGGCGCATCATCGGCCCATTTCCGTATCTGGCTGCAATCCGTCCCGCCCCGCCCTTCGACCATGTAAACGGCGATCGTCCACGGCGCGCCGGCGAAACCGATCAGGGCGGTTTGTTCGGGGATTTTCTTGGCCAATCTAGCGATGGTTTCAAAAACAGGCGCCAGGTGGTCTTCGATTCGGTCGACCGAAAGATTATCCATTTCGGCAATGGAGCGGATGGGTTCGAGCGCCGGGCCTTCACCTTCTCGAAATTCGACTTTTTGACCCAGGGCATCGGGCAAAACCAGAATGTCGGAAAACAGGATTGCCGCGTCCATGTTGTAGCGGCGAAGCGGCTGTAGAGTAGCCTCGACCGCCAAATCAGGGTTGTAACAAAAATCGAGGAAATTTTTCGACTGTTTCCGCAGCTCCCTGTACTCGGGCAGATACCGGCCAGCCTGGCGCATTAACCAGAACGGCGGCCTTTCCAAGACTTCGCCTTTCAGGGCCCGTAACATGAGTTTCTGATTTGAAGTCATGGCCTGATCTGATGAGAGGTTCGGAAAGTTTTCTTTCTTAATACAAGATATATTTATTTATAAAGAAAGGTAGAGGTAGTTGTTGTGCGGTGAATCCGGGGGATTATCAACGACCCGGGGTTTTATCACGGATAAGGAAAATCTCAGGACCGACTCTGTTCATTTCTGTGCAATTCCTGTTCAAAAGAAATTTTATTGGTGAAAAGCGCGGCTTGTAGCGGAAATGTTTATAGCGTGATTTACCAGGATAAAATTGAAAAGGAACCCTGGGAAACGATAATTTCCAACCGGGTTGATAATGTTTTGCACCGATGAATCCCCTGGTGTATGGACACGTGACAAATGCGGATAAATCGATCCCTTGCCAATATAACCGTTCTTATCCCCAAACGGCTCACAGAAG
>CAYRXP010000239.1:0-2714 GCA_964428145.1 uncultured Enterobacteriaceae bacterium | reverse complement strand
ATAATGATTTGCCGCATGTATTAGCATATTGTTTTATATTGATGTTATTAGGTATGTCAGTCGATTTGTTGTGTAAATTTTATTCTAAAGTATCTAATTACAAGTAAGAAATAATATTCAGAGAGATTAGCGATGAAGAACCATGGTCGCATTTAATGTATTATTTCCCTAATTAAATCAAACTCTTATATATTTTATGACTTCTGAATTGAAAAACGATCGGTTTATCCGGGCATTATTACGGCAAGCTGTCGATGTGACCCCCGTTTGGATGATGCGACAGGCAGGTCGCTACTTGCCTGAATATACAGAAACCCGACGACGTGCAGGTAGTTTTTTAAATTTATGTAAAACACCAGAGTTGGCTTGCGAGGTAACACTTCAACCGCTGAAACGTTATCCACTGGATGCGGCGATTCTTTTCTCGGATATTTTGACCATTCCGGATGCCATGGGTCTGGGATTGAACCTGATCGAGAAAATCGGACCACAATTTGATAAACCGATCAGAACAGCAAGCGAAATTAAGGCACTGTCAGTTCCTGATCCTGAGTCCGATTTGGGCTATGTGATGGATGCTGTCAGGCTAATTCGTGAAGAACTGGGTGGCAGTGTTCCATTGATTGGTTTTTCCGGTAGTCCGTGGACATTAGCAACTTATATGGTAGAGGGTGGGCCAAGCAAGGAATTTGGTTTGGTGAAAGGTTTGATGTATGACGATCCTGAATCTATGCATCACTTGCTGGGTGTTCTGGCAGATTCAATCATCCTGTATCTCAATGCGCAGATAGTTGCAGGTGCACAGGCTGTGATGATCTTTGATACCTGGGGAGGTATTTTAACAACATCAAGCTATCAGCAATTTTCCTTGCATTATATGCAGAAGATTGTGAGCCAGCTCAATCGGCAGCATGAAGGACAAGTTGTTCCTGTCACATTATTCACCAAAGGTGGTGGCGATTGGGTTAAGGAAATTGCAGCTACGGGCTGCGATGCTATCGGCGTGGATTGGACCAGAGATATTGGTGATGTGCGTGTTGATGTCGGTGATCAGGTGGCCTTACAGGGTAATCTTGATCCATGTGTCTTGTACGCCTCCCCCGAAGTTATTCGACAAGAAGTTGCTGCTGTTCTTGAAAGTTATGGTCGTGGCCATGGTCACGTATTTAATCTGGGGCATGGAATACATCCGAATATTGATCCGGATAATGTTGCTGTATTTATCGATTCGGTGCATACATTGAGTACCCAATATCATGGCGTGAATCATTGAAAGCGACTCTTAATATTATTGCCAAAGGGTTTGGTATGGGGGCGGCGGATGTGGTGCCTGGGGTGAGTGGTGGCACCATGGCATTGATATTCGGGATATATTCCTGTCTGATTAATGCAATCAAGTCTTTTGACACTGATTGGATTAAAGGAATCATTAAATTTGATCTTGATGTCATTCTACATCGACCACATTTTGCATTTTTAATACCGCTGGTGATGGGTATTTTTGCTGCGGTTTTATTTTTTACCCGTGTTGTCCCTTTGCCCGTTCTGATCCGTACGCATCCTGAAATAATCTATGGATTATTCTTTGGATTAATTCTGGGCTCGGCGCTGGTTCTGATGAAAGTAACGGAGAGTTGGTCATTTAAAGAGATTCGATTTGTTATTGCTGGTATCGCAATCGGGTACCTGATCTTCAATATGGTTCCAGTGGAAACACCGGATGCCAGCTGGTTTATATTTTTAAGTGGTGCAATCGCGATAAGCGCAATGATCTTGCCAGGTATTTCTGGTTCATTTATTTTGTTAATGTTGAAGAAATACGCCTATATTTTCAATGCGATTGGGCATATTAATTTTATTGTCATTGTCCCTTTTGTCTTGGGGATGGTTACAGGCCTTGTTTTATTTAGTCGTGTATTGTCCTGGTTATTAAAAAAATGGTATCAGGAAACCCTGTCAACCATCATTGGATTGCTGATTGCATCGTTATGGGTAATATGGCCATTTCAGGAGCGAATTTATGAAATGGTTGGGGGGAAAGAAAGATTAATCGAGTCGAACCCTTATCTACCTGAGCAGTTGAATGCTGATGTGAATATGTCCATCGCGATGGTGGTCATTGGTTTATTGCTGGTCTTAGTAATTCATTTTTATTCCGCGGGCGAATCAATACCTGAAGCGGAATAAATAATGATGTAAACTTAGTGTCATTAACTCGGCAATATTTATTGTCGGCATGATATCGGGAAAGGGAAGCATCGACGCGGTAACAAGCCGCGTGAGACAAAGGCGGACATGTTCCGTCCTGGTCCTGCTATGAAATAGATCAGGGTGTTCAATTTCATGCCCGTGTTAATAATACCCAAAGGGCAAGGGGAAACATTAAGTCGTGCCTTTATCAGAAGCCATTTTGATCATTATGGGTTTGTTGACGGTTGCTATGTTGGCAGCTGGTGTGTGCCGTAACTTACCCATCCCCTATACCGTTTTCCTGGTGATTATTGGAATTGTACTGGGGACTCTTGCAAGGAAAGAGGAATCCATGTCTGTTTTACTGGATTTTCAGCTTACCCCGGATATTGTTCTGTTTCTATTTCTGCCTGCCCTGCTGTTTGAATCTGCATTTAACCTGAATGCCAGGCAATTGGTCAGTGATCTGGTACCTGTTTTGATTCTGGCTGTACCAGCACTGCTCATTTCCACAGCTTTCATTG
>CAYRXP010000238.1:0-2750 GCA_964428145.1 uncultured Enterobacteriaceae bacterium | reverse complement strand
CACCGAGAAGAACTGACTGTTTCGAGTTCCCGACCCCCGCTTCCAATCCCTCCTCCGCCGCATGAACTTCCCCCCGTAGGCCCTGCGCGTTGACTTGGCTGTGGGTGGGGCTCAAGATGAGAATGAATGAGGAAGAACTAGCGACGCCAGAACTTTCGCAGGACAGGAAGGGCTAATACCGGCGGAAGCAGAAGCCAAACCAGGCGGATGCCGTCTATGCGGGGTTCGCGCTTCCACTCTCTCAAGTGGTACTGGTAGGCAGCTGGAGTGCGTTTGGCTGCGGCTTCTCGTATCGCTTGCTCTCCATTCACCAAATAGTAGTCTGTGCTAAGGGTGATGGCAATCCATATCCAGAGCAAGAGCAGAGAGATTATCAAAGGCTTCTTCATATTCTCTCCCTTTCGTTCGCTGCGAAGAGTAGCAACACACTTACTGTGTGGTCAATGTGCACGACGTTGCGAGTTCGGCGTCTAGACTCGTTTGTACCGGAATAGACGCGTTCTGAACCAAAAACCATTACACTTTTATTACACTCAGGGGCCACCCGCGTTGACTTGCCTGCGGGCGGGGCCTAACAGTGCCGATAACCGGCGTGGCCAGTCCTGTGGCGCTGGCACCGCATTTGACCGAATGCAACGCGGTCCAATCGGCGCTCGATTGTCACATGAAGGGAAGGCCACGGCCGCTCCAGCGCCGAGTTAGGCCGCGCCGTGAATGGCAACCGCGACATCTCCCGACCAAGCTGGCAGATTCGAATTCTGCCACACGACAAACTCGTACTTGACGTCCTTCCGCGAGACCAAACACTCAAAGTGCAGCTGTAGCGTGTCGGAAAGCTTAGGCATCTCCCACGGTTTGCTTACCGGGACGCGATAGATCGTCAGATACACTGGGCCAACGTGGAGAAAGCCCACAACCGGGAGCAGTGTGTGGCGGCCCGGAAGGGTATTGATCTCATTTTCCGTCGCAGGCTGGAGCACATCCGGGTTCTTTATCCCAAGAGTAAAGAGCTGACCATGAAATGCTTCTGGCCGCTCTCGCCGAATCTCGAAGCGCTGAGCGCCTACCGTGAGGTTGACGGTTCCAGAGTGGTGTAGTGAGAGGTGCAGATCCTGCGGCGGGTCCACTACTACCTGGAATTGAGTGCCACTGGAGCCGCGGCCGGCGAGTGTGTAGGGCTGTTGCAAACGGGGAGCTACGTATATCGAATCATCGCTACCCGCGAAGGCGAGGTCCGCAAGCCAACGGAGCGATGGAGTGAGGAGCACAAAGCGACACTTGTGGATCGGATTGAAGTTCGAAACAGTAAGACTCAGAACCGGAACCCTGTTTGGATCCAATGGTTTTGCCTCCCGACCTCGCAGAGCGGCCTAACTAGAATTAGACAGAACCGTCTAGCAAGGCAAACCTTGCTGCCCGCTGCAGTCTATCACCGAGTGACCACACTCACGATCCATTTTCACTGCTTAACCTCCGAATGATTTAGGCCCAAAGCGCGCATTTCTTTTCCGCCGCGACGAATGGCCGACGCTTCCACTCCCTCCTCCGCATGAGCTTCCCGGAGTAGTCCCCTCGCGTTGACTCCCCTGCGGGCGCGTGCGCGAGAGAGGCGTGCGGTCTGAAGCTGTAAAACTCTGAAGGTTATTGGCCCCATACGCTCTGCGTGGTAGATTGGGGGCAATAATTCGTTCCGCGAAGAGGGGGCAAGAAATGAATAAGAGCTATGTGAGGGCCGACAAGCAGTTCCTTATCGCAGCCATGGGCTTCACAACCACCCTCTTGACTGCCGCTATACTATCTATCGTCGAAATCAGATTCGAAATCGCCCTTTATTCATATATGTTCTGGTTCATCGTGCCTGTTGGTGCGGGTTTTTCCGGGTTTGCTGCTGCGTCTGGCTACTATGCTGGTGCACGACTTTTCCATCAAAGGCCAGCCGGGGGTGTGCTCTTCAATATGATTGCTGCATCAGGTGCGGCTTTCTTGTTAGTGCATTACATACCGTACTCGCAGCTTGAAATAGAGGGGATTCGTGTCAGTGAATTGTTGCCCTTTTGGGAATATCTGGACATGGCGATTAGAGCGACCTCTTATGGGTTCGTACGTGGGAAAGCGTCCACGGGGGAGCTCGGAGAATGGGGCTACGTCGTTGCTTTGATTCAATTGGCAGGCTTTGCTGTTGGTGGATGGTTGGTTTTTCTCCATCTACAAGGGATTCCATACTGCGAGAAGTGCTCCCGTTATCTCTCTAAGACTGGAGAACAGGTCAGGTTCTCTGGTGATGGAGAAGCAATGGCAGAAGGCTTCAAGGAGCTAGTGAGACTCATCGCAGAAGATAGCTACCTTGAAGCACTCGACTACCATGCCGAGAAAATGGGTGCCCCTAAATGGCTTTCTGAACATCATCTAAGGTCTCTCATTGTGATTCACAGATGTGCTTTATGCGGGTTGAATCACTTTCGGTTTGTTATGTCTAAGAAGAAGCGGGACGACTGGTCAGACATATCAGAAACAGAGATACCACGCTTTACAGAAGAACAGCTCAACACGAGAATCCCAGCCGGTGCTCAAGCAAGAGAGTAGGGGTCGAATTTGACCTCCAGTGAAAACGTGGGGTTCCAGGCGTTCCTTGCGACCACTGAGTTCACAACGCGTACAGGAGAAACCTACAAGACCTCCGCCGCATGAACTTGCCGGAGTAGGCTCCATCCACTTAGCCCCTGATTCGCTGATTTACCTGGCGCACAGTT
>CAYRXP010000237.1:0-2764 GCA_964428145.1 uncultured Enterobacteriaceae bacterium | reverse complement strand
TTCTCCATTCTATTATTCAGAGTCCTTTGGTCAATGTACGCCATGTCGTGAAGGGACAGGGTGGTTATACCGAGTCATTAAACGTATCGAAAATGGTCAAGGGGGCCAGGAAGACCTGGATAAATTGATTGATGTTGCTAATAAAATAGAAGGTAGAACCATTTGTGCCCTGGGTGAAGCTGCAGCGTGGCCAGTACAAAGTTTTGTCAAAAGATTTCGTGATGAATTTCAATACCACATAGACAATAAATGTTGCATGCCGGGAACAGGATGCAATCAGAAAAATAAAAACACAGAGGCGGCGTAGCCAGGAAGTGAAAAGTGATAAGTGAAGGGCAAAAAGTAAGAACTGTATTGCTAAAAAGAATGAACGTTTCACCTTCGACGTTTCACAATTGGATTATTTAGAGAATGTCAGAAGACAAAATTACAATAGAAGTAGATGGCAATAAGCTTACGGCAAACAGTGGGCAGATGCTCATTGAAGTGACCGACGCCAATGATATTTATATCCCCAGATTCTGTTATCACAAGAAATTGTCTGTCGCCGCGAATTGTCGTATGTGTCTAGTTGAAGTTGAGAAGGCACCGAAACCATTACCTGCATGTGCCACGCCCGTGATGGATGGCATGAAAGTTTTGACCCGCTCGAAACTTGCTATAGAAGCCCAGAAATCAGTAATGGAATTCCTGCTGATAAATCACCCGCTTGATTGTCCGATATGTGATCAGGGGGGAGAGTGTGAGCTGCAGGATCTTGCAGTCGCTTACGGGAGTGATGTCTCTCGCTACCAGGAAAGCAAGCGAGTGGTGATGGATAAGAATATCGGTCCACTGATACAAACAGATATGACTCGCTGTATCCATTGCACACGTTGTGTTCGATTTGGTGAAGAGATTGCGGGATTACGTGAGATGGGTTCCGTGGGACGAGGTGAACGCATGGAGATCGGGACCTATATTGAAAAGAGTGTGTCCTCCGAATTATCAGGTAATATTATTGATATATGTCCTGTCGGTGCTTTGACTTCCAAACCTTTTAGATACTCAGCACGCGCGTGGGAGATGGTGCAACGTGAAAGTATTGCGCCACACGATTCTGTGGGCTCGAATGTACATCTTCACATCAAGGGTGACCGCGTCATGCGTGTTGTCCCGTCAGAGAATGAAGCCATTAATGAAGTGTGGTTATCAGACCGTGACCGATTTAGCTATGAGGGCTTGTATAGCAATGATCGTCTAAAGACACCAATGATTAAAAACAATGGTGTGTGGGAGGAAGTGGACTGGGAAACTGCACTAGAGTTTGTCCGTGATCATCTGGACAAGAGTTTATCAACACATGGGAGTGCTCAATTAGGTGGATTAGCATCACCCAGTGCAACACTCGAAGAACTTTATTTATTTCAGAAATTATTACGCGCGCTTGGATGTAATAACATCGATTCTCGTTTACGACAATACGATTTTAAACAGCAAGAGTCAGATCCGGCCTTCCCATATTTGGGTCAATCAATCGAAGCGCTTGAAAAGCTTGATGCGGTATTGTTGGTCGGTAGCAACGTAAGAAAAGAACAAGCAATGATTAACCATCGATTACGTAAAGGCTCATTAAAGGGCGCAGACATTATGGTGGTAAATTCTGTGGATTACGATTTCAACTATGCTATTTCTGAAAAAATAATTACATCACCCTCAGACATTCCAACGGCATTGGCTGGAATCATTAAGGCATTGTTTGAGATGGGGGATCGTGCGATTGATAGTGCTGTTCAATCATTAATTAGTCACGTGACCGTGAATGAAGAACATCGGATGATGGCTAAAAGATTATCCAATGCTAAAAATGGTACGGTACTGCTGGGTAATCTCGCGACTGCACATGTTCAATTCTCAACATTAAAATCATTAGCGCTCGTTATCGCCAAACTTGCCAATGTGGAGTTTGGCTTCCTGAGTGAGGCGGCCAATACGAGTGGTGCACATCTGGCCGGTGTGTTGCCTCATCGTGGGGTAGGGGGAGTAATTACCGATCGTTCCGGATTAAATATTAATGCCATGCTGGAAAAGCCTTTGAAGGCCTATTTACTACTGGGGTTTGAACCAGAGATTGATTGTTGGGATGGTCGTAAAGCACTTCGCGCCATGCAGGCTGCCGAGTTTGTTGTCTCCATGACGGCATATCAGTCAGAAGTGATGCAAGATTATGCAAATGTACTATTGCCTATTGCACTTTTCGCAGAAACGTCCGGTAGCTACATCAATGTTGAGGGTCGGTTGCAAAGCTTTACGGGTGCGGTGCCACCCGTGGGAGAGGCACGACCAGCATGGAAAATATTGCGCGTGTTGGGCAATCTGCTGAATATTGAAGCTTTTGAATACAACAGTTCAGAGGAAATCAGGGATGAAGTTACCCGTATCACGGATGATGTTGCTCTGGGAAGTGTGGGGGATTGGTCGATACCAGAATCTCTCGAGTACGACATGCCGAGTGACACGGCAAGTGATGCTGCACTACAAAAAATTACAGAGATTCCGATGTATCGTATTGATGCCATGACCAGAAGAGCGCAGGCATTACAAGATACTGGTGATTGTACGGGGTCGATTCAGATTAATTCTGGCCTTGCGAACAGCTTACATATCTCTGAAGGGGATACCGTTGTTGTTGAGCATGAAGAAAACACAATCAGCGCACCTGTGATGATTAATGAGCGTGTCTCTGATGATTGTGTGCTGGTACAAGCCGCACAGTTGAATCATG
>CAYRXP010000236.1:0-2794 GCA_964428145.1 uncultured Enterobacteriaceae bacterium | reverse complement strand
TTTTTAGTCGATGGTGGTCGTGGTAAGAATACTGATGTTCCACCGATTATTAGCCATATCCCGTTCCCACCCGAATGGCGTATTGTCCTGATATTTGATGAGCAAATGCAGGGCGTAAATGGACTGGCTGAGCGCCAGGCATTTAAGCAATTACCCGAAATGGATGAACAGGTTTCCGCTTCAATATGCCGAATTGTCCTGATGCAAACTTTACCTGCATTGATAGAGAAAAATTGCGAACAATTTGGATATGCAATCCAGACCATTCAGGAAATGGTCGGCGATTACTTTGCGGATGTGCAAGGTGGGCGATACACCAGTTCGATTGTGAGTAAGGCCTTGTCATGGTTTAAAGAAAATGGAGCAGCAGGCGTCGGACAAAGCTCATGGGGACCAACTGGGTTTGCACTATTTGCAAATGAGACCCAGGCATTTCAATGTATGCGTCAAGCACGTGAGGTTTGGCAAGATAAAAGTGGACTCAGCTTTATGTTATGCCGGGCACGTAACAGGAAGGCAGACATAATCTTCGATGCTGAAGATGTCTCAGGACATTTGAATATAAATTCTAATTAAAAAACAAACCAGGTAAAGGTAAAAAAAAATAATGAAAGATCCTTATTTGCTGCATATGTTTAACCCGACCAGAAATGTCAGCCCATTTGATGTCAACATGGCCTATGAGGCCGAATATGACAGCGTCATCCCCTATGATGAAGTGACACTGGATGACATTCATGTGCTTACTCAGGATACTATTTTTTCCAGGAGTCCCACAGGCGTAAAAAGAACCAGTATTTTTATCGGTGGACGTTCATTTGGATTGGCGATTGATATGTTGCATCGAGCCAAGGCTGCCATGGTGCCACCCTTTGAAATTTCAGTATTTGCTGACCCAAGTGGTGCGATTACCACGGCTGCTGCCATGATTGCCTGTGTTGAGCTTTGGGTAAAAAACAAAACAGGTGACTCACTCGAAGGTAAAAGTGTGCATATTATTGGGGGTACAGGTCCGGTTGGTGTGTGTGCTGGAATCATTGCTGCTAATTGTGGTGCTGATGTTTATTTACTCAGTAGCCGGGGTTTTGATGTGGCACAGGAATTTGCTGAAGAAAATAACGGCAAATTCCATGTCAATATGAGGGGAGGAGATGGAAGCACTGAAGAATCACTCAGTAAAATGATTCAAAGTGCGGACATTGTGATTGGTTCCGCGAAAGCCGGTATGCAGGTGTTATCACGAGCACAATTGGGAAAGGCAGAAAATCTGATTGTTGCTGCAGACGCAAATGCTGTCCCTCCGTTGGGTATTGAAGGTGTCGAAGTGAATGACATGGGCAAGGAACTTGATTTCACGTCGAGCAAAGCTGTGGGAATTGGTGCATTAGCCATGGGTAACGTGAAATACAAGGTGCATTACCGCATGTTTGAACTGATGAAAGAAACAGATAAGCCACTTTATCTGGATCATAATGAAGCCTTCAAGGTTGCGCGGGAGTATGTCGCGAAATAATCAATTTCTGATTATTTCGCAATCTGGTCGAGCCCTGGCCGCATCTGCGAAACGCACAGGAATTGTTACGCACGTGATTGATTTTTTCGCAGATGAAGATACCGTCGACAGTACACTTTCAAACCATTCCGTCACTGGTTTCAGTGGTAGAAGTAATTCTGAAGCGTTAATTGATATTATCGATGGATACACAAGCAACAATCCTGATATCCGTGTTGTTGTCGGTAACGGGTTTGAGGAGTGCCCGGATATATTGGCACAGTTAGAACAACGATTTTCAGTGATAGGAAATCATTCCAGCGTCGTTAGACAAGTGAAAGATCCCGCCGTTTTTTTTAAAAGGTTAGGAGAATTTGCACTGCCATACCCTGACTTTTTCACTGATAAAGATAAACTTGCAGAGTCTAAGGGGGCGTTTCTTATAAAGACCATTGGTGGTGCCGGGGGTGGGCACGTCAGACACTATAAAAAGGGAATGAAGCTGGCATCAATTTGTTATTGTCAGGCTTTTTTACAGGGTAAAATTTACTCAGTTACATTTCTTGCAAATGGTAACTTATTCCATGTGCTTGGTTTCAATGAGACATGGGTCTGTGATGAAAATTGTGACTTTACTTTTGCGGGTGCTGTTTCAAATGCAAACCTGTCTAAGGAATTATGTCAGCAAGTGATTGATGCAATCAGACAATTGGTACCATCGTTCAATCTAAAAGGTCTATGTAGTCTGGATTTTATCGTTGAAGAAACCGGGCAGTATTCAATTCTTGAAATTAATCCACGCCCCACAGCAACGTTTGAATTGTATGAATGCAAGGAAAGCTTATTCGTCCAACATTTGGCCGCTTTTAATGGAAAGATGCCAGGACCTGAATCTGATCCTGAGTTGAGTCAAGGCCTATCTCGAGCACTGGGGGTATTATATGCCGGGGAAAGTATTACAATACCGCGTCTGGAGTGGCCCGGCTGGGTCACTGATCGGCCAAAGCAGGGTAAGTCAATTGCTAAAGGTGAGCCTGTTTGCACGGTACATGCCGAAGGGTTCGATGCAACTAGCGCCAAAGAGCAGTTGATGATTAGGCTTGCCAGACAGAGAGCGTTATTAGGACTGTCACTAAAGGCAGCGTAGTATTTGCAGAATTTGATAAATATAGAAAACTAATTTTTCTAGAAACTCTTAGCGATGGGATTTCTTGAAATACAATAAATTAACGATAAACATTTTTGAACCAATTAAATTAATCAGGTAAATTTTAATGTCTAAACTGGACGACAGTCATTTTC
>CAYRXP010000235.1:0-2797 GCA_964428145.1 uncultured Enterobacteriaceae bacterium | reverse complement strand
GGGGGTGTTCTGAAGAACAATTTTCTTCGAGTTTTGTTAGCTAAACGCGATGCAAATAAGCTTGGCCATCCTGAGGAAATACATCCGCCTAAATATCTGGATGGAAAAATCGTCAAGAAAGGCGAGGAGGTGATAGAAAAAACCTTGTTAGCTTATAAAGCACGTCCATTGTATGGAATCTGGACAGGTGCGCCTTATTTACATAACGGCTCTGTGACTAATTTGTACCAATTATTGTTGCCTGCCGAAAAGAGAGATAAAACCTTTTATATTGGAACATGGGAATTTGATCCTGTGAATGTCGGTTATGTCAGCACGAAAACACCCGGTAGTTTTTTGTTTGATACTACCCTGAAAGGAAACAGCAATGCTGGTCATGAATATGGCACAGGGGAATATGGGAAAGACCCATTTACAGAAGATGAAATCTGGGCATTCATCGAATATATGAAGACGCTTTAGAAAGACACTCGGAATCTTATTTTTCTAACCTAATCCAATACGCTACCATTGTGAAACTGATCAAAACGATAATCAAAATCGTGTTCGCAATATTAATTCTTCTTGCAATATTTGCTTATTATCATTCCCTGAGTAACGCCCCAGTCACCGTAGCAGAAATATTTCGTGATGATGAGGCCGCACAAGTACAAAGGTCTAAAGAAAATTTCATTGAAGTTATTGAACAAAATAAAACAAGCTATGTCGCCCGTGGCGCACACGCTAAAGGCCACGCTTGTGTCAAAGCGTATTTTGATGTTCACGAATCAATACCATCTAATTTACAACATGGAGTATTTAAAACACCAGGCAAACGTTATAAAAGCTGGATACGTTTTTCAAATGGAAGGTCCAGCATGAAAGGAAATCATGATGCACATAAGGATGCACATGGTATGGCAATAAAATTATTTCATATTTATGACGATATCCTAGTAAGAACAGAAGATGGGCCAGAGACACAGGATTTTTTGATGCATGATAGCCCTGTTTTTTTTGCTGCAAATATCGAAGACTACAATCGATTTGTTGAAAGCGAAGATAAAATCATGTATTTCATTACCGGGAAAAACCCATTCAAATGGCATTTAAGGGAATTAACACATGCTCTGGCCACGTTGAAAGTCCCTCCTGTCAGTCCACTATGGGGTCAATATTTTAGTAATACTGCCTATAAACTCGGGCCTCATAACATTAAATTCTCGGCACAAGCTTGCTCTACACCAGAGATTGGCTCGGCCCAAGATAAAAATGATCCGAATTTTTTACGCAAAACAATGGTGAAAGAATTACAAGGTGATGAGGCTTGCTTTGAATTCAGAGTGCAATTACAGGATCCAGATAAATACATGCCGATCGAAGACCCCAGTATTTTATGGAAAGAATCCGATTCGCCTTATATTACCTTGGCAAAAATTATTATCCCAAAGCAGAAATTCGATTCAGAAGATCAGCAACAATTCTGTGAAAACTTGTCTTTTTCCCCCTGGAATGCGCTTTCTGAGCACAGACCTATCGGTCAACTCAACCGTATTCGAAAAGAAGTATATGAAGCCAGTTCGAATTATCGCCACAACAGTAATCAAAAAGAAGTGCCTGAATTATTAGATTGGCAAATTTAAATAATTTTTATCGGGAACTTTTCTTCACCTATCACTGACAAACCTTTTCAACATAAACAGGTTTTTTTAAGGGGTGACATGAAACTCTTTTTTCGTACCGTATTACTTATCATTGTTTCAATCAGCAGTCATTCTGCGCTTGCCTACGACCATACATATAAAAGCTATAACGAAATCCTAAAACAAGTGGTTGCCGTCAAAGGGCACCAAAGTTTTGTTGATTACACACAGCTTAAATCGGACACAAGTAAGCTTAATGAATTTACAGATGGTATTGAATATATCGGGAAAAATGAATTTGATACATGGTCGCGTGAACAACAGATGGCCTTCCTTATCAATGCATATAACGCGTTCACTATTCAATTGATTCTGACAAAATATCCTGTTGATTCAATAAAAGCTTACGGTGTCCTGTTTGTTAACAGTCCATGGGAAAAGAAATTTTTAACCTTGTTTGGCAAAGAAGCCACTCTGAACATCATTGAACACGATCTTCTGCGAAAAATATATATGGAGTCTCGGCTGCATTTCGTGCTCGTTTGTGCCTCCAGAAGTTGTCCGCCCTTGCTTAATGAAGCCTATGTTGCAGACAAACTTGAACAGCAATTTACTGATGCCACCATAAATTTTTTGAGAGATTCAGAAAGGAATCGCTTTAATGCAGAGAACAACAAGATTGAGATATCTAAAATATTCAAATGGTATAAAAAGGATTTCAAATCATCTGCAGGCTCAGTAAATGCCTACGTCGCGCCTTTTATGACGGATGATGTGGAAATCAGGACTTTAATTGCTAACAAAGAGACAAAGATTAAATATTTGGATTACGACTGGTCTTTAAATGGTGTGCAATAACGACACATAAGATATAAAAACTGCTTACTAATAAAAAACATCATGGGAATATTAAGCAAGGAAGAGATTCAAAATTTAGCCCCTGATAGTATTTCCTATGATCCAGAGGCAAGCCTGAGTCATTCCTGTCACTGTATGAAAGAGACTGACAACTGGTCTCCCAATCAACAAATGGGCAGGCGCTGGACGCTTGGCTGTGTTGCATTGGAGATCACACAACGCTGTAATCTTGATTGCACTCTATGTTACCTATCAGAACACTCCGAAGCCATACGTGATATTCCTGTAGAAGAATTGTTTCGTCGAATCGATCTGAT
>CAYRXP010000234.1:0-2800 GCA_964428145.1 uncultured Enterobacteriaceae bacterium | reverse complement strand
GCACAAGGAAGTGCCACATGTAAAAAAGCGGGAAAGTGGGGATTTTTTCACCGCCGCAGTAGAATCATCCATAGTCCGAGAGACTCCTAAACCATGACAGAGATACTTGTTCTTTATTACAGTCGCAGCGGTAACGTGGCCAGGATGGCGCAACAAATCAGCCGAGGTATTGAATCCGTCAAGGGCATTAAGGCAAGAATTCGTACCGTGCCGTCGGTCTCTACGACTTGTGAAGCCAGCGAAGACAGTATTCCGGAAAGTGGCCCACCTTTTGTGCAGCATGAAGATTTGGTGCAATGCGCAGGGCTTGCCCTGGGTAGTCCGACCCGGTTCGGTAATATGGCTGCGCCGCTAAAATATTTTCTGGATGGCACCAGTGATGCCTGGTTTTCAGGAACGTTGATTGGGAAACCTGCCGTGGTCTTCACTTCCACAGCGAGTCTACATGGTGGCCAGGAGAGTACATTGCTTTCCATGATGTTGCCATTATTACACCATGGCATGATGATTCTGGGGATACCCTATAGCCAACCGGAACTGCTCACAACAACCAGCGGTGGCACACCTTACGGTGCCAGTCATACGGCAGGGCCAGATGATGCGTTTGAGATAAGTGAAGACGAAAAGAAACTCTGTTTTGCCTTGGGCAAGCGCCTTGCTGAAGTAACTAATACACTCGTCCCATAAACGATTAGTTTATATTGTTTATCACAGGATTTGATACGGACTGAGACTACATGTCCTGTATCAGTGATTTTACAAACGGGATAGTCAGCTTTCTCTTTTCAGCAAGTGTTGCCTGATCGAATTTGTCCAGCAATTCCAACAATGACGGTAGATCACGTTTTACATTCTTGACCAGATACGCCGCGACCTCTGCAGAGATTTCAAACGAACGCGCGTTTGCTCTTTTTTGTAACAGACTGATTTTGTCCTTATCACTCAATGGTTGCAGGTGGTAGGTCAAATCCCAAATGATCCTGGATTTTAAATCCTCTAATTGAAACGCCAGATCCCTGGGTCCTTTTGCGCCTGTCATGAGTAAAGGTCTCTGTTGATCCCTTAATCGATTGTACAAATGGAACAAGGCTTGTTCCCACTCGGGCTGTCCTACGATGTAATCAATATCATCAACACAGACCATATGTAAATGATGCAAGCCTTCCAGCATTTCTGGACTAAGTTCTGCATACTGGCTTAGCGGAATATAAGCGACATTCAGATCAGCCTGACTGGCGAGATTACATACAGCCTGAAGTAAATGAGACTTGCCGATAGAGGCCTGTCCCCAGATGTAAACACTTTGAAATGTTTCACCAAGGGCAATTGATCGACTGAGTTTACAGACTTCGGTGTTTGTTCCTTCGATGAAATGTCCGAAGTCTGCAGTTTCACGAAAGCCAAATTCAAGCGGGATTTGTACCCCCGAAAGTGGTTGATTCATAACGTACTGTTCACGTTGTGTAGAGATTACTTTCCAGATAATGTTCGTGGACATGCCTAAGCAATACCACTATCACGGCCGCCACTGGTAATGCGACCAACACACCGACAATTCCGAATAATTGACCACCCGCCATCACAGCAAAAATGACTGCAACAGGATGTAAACCGATCCTGTCTCCGACCAATAGAGGCGATAAGACCATCCCTTCGATGACCTGACCGAACCCAAAGACAATCAGGATGTATACCAGATGAATGATGTCATGAAACTGCATGAACCCGGCGATGCCAGCGACACCAATACCGACAATAAAGCCAAGATAAGGCACAAAACTGACCAGCCCAGCCAACATGCCAATCAACAGGGAAAACTCCAGTCCAACTATCCACAACCCGACGCTGTAAAGAACTGCCTGCGCCAACATCACGAGAAGCTGCCCACGTAGAAACTCAGCCAGTACCTCATCGCATTGCTTAGCTAATTTACTGACCAGTTTCTCATAGGGCCTCGGAATCAAATCATTAACCTTGCCAACCAGAATATCCCAATCCCTGAGTAAATAAAAAGTGACGACCGGGATCAAGGTCAGATAAGCAAACCAGACAATCAGTGACTGACCAGACTGAGTTAATTTGACTAATAAACGGCCCATGATGCCACTAATATCTTTCATGTTGTTGGCAAAGGCATCCTTAACGACAGCCAAATCCAGACTGCCCGGCTCCAGTCCTAATATCACTATCAATCGTGGCAACATATTTTCCTGTATCCAGCTAATAAACTGAGGAAGACGTACCACCAGCCCTGTAATCTGCCTTTCCAGTTGAGGCAATATGAAAAGTAACAAGATAAGTCCAGACATTATCATGGTGCCAAAAACAATCACGACGGATAAGGTCCTTGAGAGTCGGGTTTTTTCCAGCCGATCAACAAGTGGATCACCCAGATAAGCGAACAGCGCACCGAGGATGAATGGCATCAATATGGGTGCTAAAAGATATAACAGCCAACCTGTAAAAATTGTGCCTCCGAACACCAACCATTTTTGTGCATCACTCACTTGGCTAAGCCTATTTTACTAGTCGATAACTCATTGCGCTGATCTGCTCCAGGGTATGACCCAAATCAACTGCCTTTGATATCACAGAATTATCTGCCTGGGTTGTCAGGAGATAAACCACACTGCCAGGATTGACTTCTTTCACTTCGACATTGGTCACTGAATTAAGTGATTCGAGATAATTTAATACTTTTGAGTATTGGTTATAGCCAATAATATCATTGACGAGAATTTCTATTTCGTCTGAGCGACTATAGGTGCCCGCCTGCCCATACCGTTCTGACAGTGCGTCT
>CAYRXP010000233.1:0-2822 GCA_964428145.1 uncultured Enterobacteriaceae bacterium | reverse complement strand
TGACCGTACATCCTCGGCAACTGCTCCTGCGTTGCTCTACCTCCTACATCCCTGTAGTCGTGTACATAATAAAAAACCCCGCAGTAGCGGGGTTTTTAAAGAATCATCATCTAGTTATTTCTATCAACCCGTAACCACGCTCACAAAGGTACGTTTTTTCGGCCCTTTCTGCTCGAACAAAACCTTTCCTTCGGCCTTGGCAAACAAGGTATGGTCATGGCCCAAACCTACATTGGTTCCTGCATGAAATTTTGTTCCACGTTGTCTGACCAATATATTGCCTGCCAGGACAGCTTCACCACCGTATTTCTTCACACCTAATCGTTTGGACTCGGAGTCACGACCATTCCGGGTACTACCACCTGCTTTTTTATGTGCCATTTTCTATTAACTCCAAATAAATTCTACTGCTTTTTTTCTGATATTTTCAGAATGGATAATTCTGTATAAGCCTGTCGGTGTCCCATCTGCTTGCGATATTGCTTACGACGACGGAATTTTACAATCTTGATTTTGGGTCCACGACCATGCGCATTCACTTTGGCAGATACTGTCGCACCCTTTACGTTTGGGGTACCGATGGTCGTCTTCTCACCGTCGACCACCATCAAAACTTCTGAAATCTTAATCGTTTTGCCTTCTTCGACATCCAGTTTCTCGACCTTGACCAGATCACCAACTTTTACCTTATACTGCTTACCACCGGTCTTAATTACCGCAAACATCACACTTCTCCATCAATACCGGAGAACGCCCCCGGGGGAATAAGATCTAAAGGGCGCAGATTTTAAGGAATTCACCCTGACTATACAAGTCGAAAATCATGTTATCTTAGTTCAAATGATTAATAATTAAGGTATTCATGGCAATCTACCCTATGACTTGGCAAAATTAAGGAAAACGACACAACTCATTATTTTTAAACCATTATTTGTAATTTTGTGATGCCACTAGAATCAACAGCACCAAACCAGCCGGAGAACTCCCCAGAGAATTACATGGATGCGCTGCGCAGCCTCATCTGTGAGGATATGGAGCGTGTAGATACGCTTATCCAGAAAAGTTTGCAATCTGATGTCGTTCTAATCAACCAGGTAGGCCACCACATCGTTAACAGCGGTGGCAAACGACTCAGGCCGGCCCTTTTGCTACTGGTTGTACGACATTTTGCTTATTCCGGCTCACAACACATAAATCTTGCGGCAATTATCGAATTTATCCATACAGCAACGTTATTACACGATGATGTTGTAGATGCCTCCCTATTAAGACGAGGGGTGGAAACAGCGAATCAGCGATGGGGAAATGAGGCGAGTGTGCTGGTGGGTGATTTCCTCTACTCCAGAGCATTTCAAATGATGGTAGACACAAACTCCATGCGCGTCATGGATGTCCTTTCACAGGCAACCAATGCCATTGCCGAAGGGGAAGTCCAACAATTACTGAATAGCCACGATCCGGAAATCACAGAGATTAACTACATTGATGTCATTCAAAGTAAAACAGCAAAATTATTTGAAGCTGCGGGTCGATTAGGGGCAATTCTATGTGAACGTAAGTTGGAAGACGAACAGGCAATGGCAAAATATGGTATGCATCTGGGGACAGCATTTCAGCTCATCGATGATGTGCTCGATTACAATGCCACAAATTCAACGCTTGGTAAAAATATTGGGGATGACCTGGCCGAGGGGAAACCCACCCTGCCCCTGCTTTATGCCATGTGGAACAGTGAGAAAAAAGAAGCGAATATAATACGTGAAGCGATTATCAATGGCGATTTGGAAAATATAGAGTTAGTACAGCAGATTATTAACAAGACTGGAGCAATAGAATACACTACCGAGCTTGCTCAAAAAGAGGCTGATCTTGCTATTGAATCCTTGGATCGATTCTCGGACACTGATTACCCAAGCACTGAATACCTGGATGCAATGGTTAAGCTGGCCAAATTTTCTGTAGCAAGAAAGTTTTAGTTTTTAGATGGAGTCATGCTTTAGACTTATTATTATATCGGTCGGCGTGTAGCGCAGTCTGGTAGCGCATTCGCTTCGGGGGTGAAAGGTCGGAGGTTCGAATCCTCTCACGCCGACCAATTTATTTTAATCAAAGGCAGTATGGCTTTATACCCACACTACCTGGAAATGTAGGTTTCAGGTAGTGTGGGTATAACTTAACACAGCGGGGTAGGAATCGTGTCTATCACTGCCGGGATGACTATCACGAATATTTCACACGAGCAGTAAACTTGTATCCGGTACCACGAATTGTTTTGATGAAAATGGGCTTATGCGGATTTTCCTCAATCTTTTTACGAATTTTCCCCACCAGGACATCGACGCTGCGGTCGGATGGTATCCAGTCGCGTCCGGTAATACTTTCCATTATCTGGTCCCTGTTAAACACCCGGTTGGGACTTTTTACCAGGGTAGCGAGCAGTTGAAATTCATAACTGGTCAGGCGAACTTCTTCTCCAGCAGGCGACCTTAGTTCGTGTGCAGTCAGATCCAGAGTCCATTCAGAAAATTTCGCAATGGATTTGTCTTCATGCTGTGCTGTATCATCATGCAGCACACGACGTAACACACTACGCACCCGAGCAAGCAGTTCACGCTCATCAAAGGGCTTGGGGACATAATCATCAGCGCCCACTTCAAGACCGACAATCTTGTCGACGGTTTCGTCACTGCCAGTAAGAATGATGATCCCTACATCAGATTCCTTGCGCAGCTCTCTCGCAAGTTCAAGACCATGCTTACCGGGCATCTTTAGATCAAGCAGGATAAGATCGGGAGGTTGACGTTTGATACAGCGATACATTT
>CAYRXP010000232.1:0-2829 GCA_964428145.1 uncultured Enterobacteriaceae bacterium | reverse complement strand
AAAACCCAATACTGAAAAACAGTATCGGGTTTTGTTAAACATTTATTTCGACCTGGTTATTTCCGACTTGACTAAACTATACCTGAATTATTTTGAGTCGAACTGTGCTTCTTCAGTAGAACCAGTTAATGCAGTCACAGAAGATGCGCCACCCTGAATAACAGTGGTCACATCATCAAAATAGCCAGCACCGACTTCCTGCTGGTGGCTGGCGAATGTGTAACCGTGTTCTGCTGCTGCAAACTCAGGTTCCTGAACCTGCTCAACATAGGCGCTCATGCCACGCTCAACATAATCACGAGCTAAATTAAACATGTTGTACCACATGTTATGAATACCAGCCAATGTGATGAACTGATATTTATAACCCATGGCGCCCAGTTCTTTCTGGAATTTAGCGATAGTTGCATCGTCAAGATTCTTCTTCCAGTTGAAGGAAGGTGAACAATTATATGCTAACAACTGGCCTGGATGTTCCTTACGAACAGCCTCAGCAAATTTCTTGGCTTCATCTAGATCTGGAACCGCTGTTTCACACCACAACAAATCTGCGTAAGGTGCGTAAGAAATACCACGAGCAATCGCCTGATCAATACCAGCGTTAGTCGTGTAGAAGCCTTCTGGAGTTCGTTCACCTGTGACAAATGGAGCATCACGTTCATCAACATCAGATGTCAATAGGTTAGCTGCGTTTGCATCTGTACGTGCAAGAACAATTGTTGGAACACCCATGGTGTCTGCTGCCAAACGGGCAGAGATCAATTTCTGAATTGCTTCCTGAGTTGGGACAAGGACCTTACCGCCCATATGACCACATTTCTTAACAGAAGACAGTTGATCTTCAAAATGCGCACCAGCAGCACCAGCCTCGATCATGTTTTTCATTAATTCAAATGCGTTCAGTACGCCACCAAAACCAGCTTCAGCATCAGCAACAATTGGTACAAAGTAATCAATGTCATTGTTACCCTTTGCCCACTGAATTTCATCAGCACGACGAAAGGTGTTATTAATACGCTTCACCATGGTTGGTACTGAGTTGTAAGCATAGAGTGATTGATCGGGATACATGGTTTCTGAAGTGTTGCCGTCCGCAGCAACCTGCCAACCGGACAAATAGATGGCTTTGATACCACCTTTTACCTGTTGCATCGCCTGGCCTGCAGTGATAGCTCCCATACAGATCACATAGCTGTTTTCATCATTTACAAGATCCCAAAGCTTCTCAGCCCCACGAGTTGCCAAGGTATATTCTTCATTTACAGAGCCACGCAGACGTACCACGTCCTCAGCACTGTAATCACGCGTAACATTTGCCCAACGAGTATTTTCAGCCCAATCTTTCTCTAGCTGCTTGATTTGTTCTTCTCTCGTCATCTTTCTTCCTGCTCCCCAATAATTTTAAGGCCTTAAATTTTTCAGCCGGCGATCATCGCATAAATACACCCACCCTACCAGAAGATTAAGCTGGAGAATATGCTTAAATCCACAAAAATTTGCTTAATCATCAATAACATACATATGGCTTTTCAGCCGTAAATCATTAATTTTTTTTTAATATTCAAAAACCTATAAAATTTATTGGATGTAATACTGAATGAATGGTCTAATCAGAGTGGCATCCCCATCTTTGAGCAGTATAATTAGGGTAGTACACTGAAAAGTAGCACATCATGACTAAAAAGATTGAACATCATCAGGATGTGGGCATAGCGGTACAGGAAACCAAACCCAAGCTAAAACGCCCCCCACTGTACAAGGTTGTCCTGAATAATGATGACTATACCCCTATGGAATTTGTGGTTCAGATTCTTGAAGGTTTTTTCAGCATGAATGTCGAAATTGCAACACGCATCATGTTAGATGTACACAAAAGAGGGAAAGGTGTTTGCGGTTCTTTCAGTAGAGAAATCGCGGAAACAAAAGTCGCTCAGGTCAATAATTATTCACGAGAAAATCAGCATCCACTTCTTTGTACTATGGAAAAAGAATGAGGGGAATGAGCCATGTTGGATAAAAATCTTGAAGTCACACTGAATAACGTTTTCAACGAAGCACGTGACCAACACCATGAATATGTGACTGTCGAACACCTATTACTTGCTCTGCTAGAAAACATATCCGCCGCACAGGTACTTAGGGCTTGTGGTGCAAATCTGAATGAGTTACATAGTGAATTAAGCAAATTCATCCAGGAGAATTCCCCCCTGCTTACTGAGAGTGATAAACACGACACACAACCAACACTTGGTTTTCAGAGGGTCCTGCAACGTGCTGTTTTTCATGTTCAATCTTCGGGCAAAAAAGAAGTTAACGGTGCAAACGTACTGGTCGCTATTTTTGGAGAAAGGGAATCACACGCAGCATATTTTCTCAGCCAACAGGAGGTAAGCCGACTGGATGTTGTCAACTACATCTCACACGGTATTGCGAAGATATCTGAAGATGACCATGGTAGTGAATCGGAATCAGTAGAAGAGGATCTTGCAGGAGATGAATCTGGATCTTCCCCGTTGGAAAAATTTGCGGTTAATCTTAATCAGCAGGCGGAACAGGGGAAAATTGATCCCCTTATTGGTCGTCAACGCGAGATCGAACGTACTATCCAGATTCTTTGTCGACGAAGAAAAAATAACCCGCTCTATGTTGGCGAGGCAGGCGTTGGCAAGACGGCAATTGCAGAAGGCCTGGCTAAAAAAATCGTGGACGGGGAAGTGCCTGATGTTCTTGCGGATAATGTGATTTTTTCACTTGATCTGGGGGCGTTGCTCGCGGGCACAAAGTACCGCGGTGATTTTGAAAAACGCCTTAAAAATATCATTGCCCAAC
>CAYRXP010000231.1:0-2839 GCA_964428145.1 uncultured Enterobacteriaceae bacterium | reverse complement strand
CAGCCTGAAAGCCGAAGATCTGCGCTATGTGATGTTGATAATCAAACAAGAGTCTGTCGTCATGACGACCTGTTAGATTATGCAGAGCATAGCGAATACGCCATAGAAAAGTCTGACCTGCGTAGAGCGTTTGATATTCTGCTTCAGTCAGAAAGCCATGTTCAACCAGGTCATAGAGGCTATCAACACCAAAATGGCGCTTGGCAACCCAGCCAATCATCTGAATATCTCTTAAACCACCGGGCCCTTCCTTGATATTGGGTTCAAGACTATGTTCAGTGTTGGCATATTTTTCATGGCGTTCGATTTGTTCTTGCCACTTGGCCTTGAAAAATTTTTTAGTCGCCCAGATTTTTTTTGGTCCAGTTAACTTACGCATGGATTCGAATAAAGTTGATTCTCCTGCCAGCAGACGTGATTCCATGATGTTTGTGGTGACGGTGATATCAGCACGACCTTCGGTAACGCAATCCTTGACGGTACGGACGCTCTGGCCCACTTCAAGCCCGATGTCCCATAAAAAGGTCAGGAATTGCTGGATCTGTTGATTGACTTCCTTGCTGCTTCTGGACTTCTCCAGAACCATTAAATCAATATCAGAGGCAGGGTGAAGTTCTCCTCGTCCATAGCCGCCTACGGCGACTAATGCCAAATTCTTAGAAGTAATCATTGATTTCCAGGCATTGATAAGAAGTTGGTCAATCAACCATGCACGTTTATGTACAAGTTCCACCACGTTGAGTCCGGAATCAAAAGCATCTTTAAGTGCCTCGGTTCCACTACATAAGGCATCTTTAAAAGTTTTTAATGGTGATGGTGATATCTCTAATGATTTTAAAAAGGCGTGACTATCGAACAAAAATTTATTATCAATCTGTGATAGCTGGTTTGGAGTGACAGGGACGGAATTTGACATATTCTAAAATTCTTCATCATCCCTCTTGGTCAGGACTTCGTATCCATCAGAAGTGACAAGAATGGTATGTTCCCACTGAGCTGAAAGACTTCTGTCTTTGGTTACGACAGTCCATTCATCAGGAAGTAATTTGACATGGCGTTTACCCATATTAATCATTGGCTCAATGGTGAAAGCCATTCCTTGTTCGAGTATGAGACCAGTATCTTTTTGTCCATAGTGCAGCACCTGTGGATCTTCGTGAAATTCTCTGCCGATACCATGGCCACAATATTCACGAACGACTGAATAATTATTACTTTCTGCATGTTGTTGAATCGCGTAGCCAATATCTCCAAGACGTACCCCGGGTTTCACCATTTCGATACCCAGTTTCATACATTCATAGGTGGTTTGTACAAGTCTTTTTGCCCTGATAGAAGAATCGCCCACAAAGAACATTTTGCTGGTGTCACCATGATAATCATCCTTGATGACAGTGATGTCGATATTCATGATGTCCCCACTTTTTAGTTTTTTGTTTCCTGGGATGCCGTGACAGATGACATGATTAACTGATGTACAAATAGATTTTGGAAAACCCCGGTAATTCAGGGGGGCCGGGACGGCTTTTTGTTCATTGACGATATAATTGTGGCAGATCTGATCTAGTTCATCGGTGGTCATTCCAGCCTGAACATGTGGCTCAATCATCTGTAGCACATCCGCAGCCAGACGACCCGCAATGCGCATTTTTTCGATTTCTTCAGGTGTTTTGATGGTGACTGGCATGAATCTCTCTGAATCTGGTTTTTAGGAACTGGGCTAAGCTTTGTTATCAATAGTCTTGTGTGTTATAAAGCGCCCGCAGTTTCGCAAATTAATGTCACACGCACAACTGCAACTGTGTATTGGGTGCCGAAAGGTTTGTACATGGTGTGTGCGGAGGCGTAACCCTAATCGGAGAGAAGTAAATGTCAAATGTCACCATGCGTGAAATGCTGGAGGCCGGTGTCCACTTTGGTCATCAGGCTCGTTACTGGAATCCCAAGATGGCGCCGTATTTATTCGGTCAACGTAACAAAATCCACATTATTAACCTTGAAAAATCATTGCCGATGTACGGTGAAGCCGTTAATTTTATTGGCAAACTAGCTGCCAGAAAAGGCACGATTCTGTTTGTGGGGACCAAACGTTCTGCCCAAAACGTCATTCAGGAAGAGGCCGTTCGTTGTGGAATGCCATTTGTAAACCGTCGCTGGCTGGGAGGCTTGTTGACCAACTATAAAACGGTCAAACAATCCATAAACAGGATGAAGGGTC
This sequence comes from uncultured Enterobacteriaceae bacterium, assembly GCA_964428145.1. GTDB lineage: Bacteria > Pseudomonadota > Gammaproteobacteria > Eutrophobiales > Eutrophobiaceae > SMWN01. The sequence goes on along the minus strand of CAYRXP010000231.1, from coordinate 621 downwards.
TGGAGGATAAGGAAACAGATGGTACATTGGAAAAAATGTCCAAAAAAGACCAGCTCCGACATAAGAGAGAACATGAAAAGCTGTCACGCGGCCTATCCGGAATCAGGGATATGGTAGGTGTACCAGATGCCTTATTTGTAATAGATGTCGGTTACGAAAGCATCGCGGTCAGTGAAGCGAAAAAACTGGGGATTCCGGTCATCGGTGTCGTTGATAGTAATAATAATCCGAGTGATATTGATTACATTATCCCTGGTAATGACGATGCCATACGTTCAATCCGTCTCTATGCCAAGGGCATCGCTGATGCGATTCTAGATAGTCGTGCTGCAATAGCTCATGTGGGGGCTGGACAAGAGGACGATTTTGTTGAACTCGATGAATCTGGTGAGCCAATCCTCCTAGAAGCCGCTGAAAAATTTGTAAGCAAAAAACCAGTGGGCAATAAGAAGGTAAGAAAGAAAAGGACGAGCAAAAAGAAAGCTGCAAAAACAACATCAGCAGAGATAGACAAAACAGAAGCAGTGGATAGTACTGATGGCGTAAAGGTCACCAAGAAAAAGCATGCCAAGAAGAAGACCAAGAAAAAGGTAAACAAGAAGGCTAAAGAGACATCGAAAA
>CAYRXP010000230.1:0-2876 GCA_964428145.1 uncultured Enterobacteriaceae bacterium | reverse complement strand
ATATCGCGCGCAATTATTTTGCCAGTCAGGGTAAACAGGTCGAAATTATAAAATTATATGGGTCCATGGAGCTTGCTCCGGGACTCGGTCTGGCCGATCAGATTGTTGATCTGGTTGATACAGGGGATACCTTGAAAGCCAATGGTCTTGTTGAAGTTGAAACTATTACAGATATCAGTTCCAGATTAATCGTGAATAAAGGCGCAATGAAGATGAAAAACGATCTCATTAAACCAATGATAGAAAAGCTGACAGAGGTTCTAGAAACAAAGTGAAGCTCAGGCGATTAAATAGTTCTGATGCAGCTTTCAAAGAACAGTTGGAATCGTTGCTTGCCAATACAGATGAGCCTACTGCAGAAATCAGCCGAACCGTCGAGTCTATTCTGGCTGATATCAAAACACGAGGTGATGTGGCACTACTGGAATATACCAATCGTTTTGATGATCGTGATGCAAGCATTGAAGATCTTGAAATCCCTGTTGCAGAACTTGAAAAAGCTTTGGAGACTATCCCTGTCGAACTTCGGAAGGGACTGGAACATGCAGCAAGCAGAGTGCGTGAATATCATGAAAGACAGAAATTGGAATCATGGTCATACAAAGACAAGGAAGGAAATACACTCGGGCAACAAATAACGCCGTTGGATAGGGTCGGATTATATGTCCCTGGCGGAAAGGCGGCATACCCTACATCTGTCCTCATGAATGCAATCCCAGCACATGTCGCAGGTGTTCCTGAAATCATCATGGTCGTCCCCACCCCAAAGGGTGAAGCTAACCAGATGGTTCTGGCAGCCGCCGCCATTTCAGGTGTGAATCAAGTCTTCTCAGTCGGCGGAGCACAAGCGATTGCTGCGCTGGCTTATGGAACTGCATCCGTGCCCAAGGTCGATAAAATTGTTGGTCCGGGAAATATTTATGTAGCGACCGCCAAGAGACGGGTTTTTGGCACCGTGGGGATCGATATGATCGCGGGTCCCTCGGAAGTTGTTGTGGTCAGCGATGGTGAAAGTAATCCGGATTGGGTGGCGATGGATTTATTTGCACAGGCGGAGCATGATGAAGAGGCCTGTTCCATTCTGATTTGTCCAGAAGATGAGTTTCTTGATGCCGTTGAAGAAAGTATCGGTCGACTATTGCCGGAGATGGAAAGAAAAGACATTATCAGAAGTTCGCTCGATAAAAATGGTGCCTTGATCCTCGTTGAAGATATTGACGAAGCGATTGATCTGGTCAATCAGATCGCGCCGGAACATCTTGAACTCTCTGTTGCTGCCCCCGAGCCACTGTTGCCTAAAATTCGTCACGCTGGCGCTATCTTTATGGGGCATTATGCGGCAGAGGTCTTAGGTGATTATTGTGCGGGACCAAATCACGTCTTACCGACGGCACGTACCGCTAGATTCTCCTCTCCATTAGGGGTGTATGATTTCCAGAAACGATCATCAGTCATCATGTGCACAGAGCAATCTGCATCAACACTGGCATTAACAGCATCAGTGCTTGCACATGGCGAAGGTCTGACCGCACACGCGCGCGCTGCAGAATATCGGATCAGATCCTGATTTAATAGCCTAAGCGCGATTTAACATGGGCACAAATCACAAGCCTTCTCCAGAAGAGAGATTGCAGCAATGGATTAAACCTGAGTTGCTTGAGGCTAGTGCTTATCACGTACCTGATGCAGATGGGTTCATCAAACTGGATGCCATGGAAAACCCGTACTTATTGCCCGATGAGTTAAGGGACGAAATGCTGGAGGTAATTACGGGAGCCGAGATTAATCGTTATCCTGATCCTGATGCCAGTAAGCTGAAGCAAAGCTTGCGAGAGATCATGGATATCCCGGAAGACATGGCGATTATATTGGGTAATGGGTCAGATGAATTAATTCAGATCATTGCATTGGCTGTCGCACATTCAGGCAAGACCATTCTGGCTCCCCAACCTGGATTTGTGATGTATAAAATTATCGCCGACACCGTTGGTGCCAGATTTATTGGTGTAGATTTAAATCGCGATGATTTTTCTCTGGATAGTGAAGCCATGTTGTCTGCCATAAATCAGTACCAACCAGCGGTTGTGTTTCTGGCATATCCAAATAATCCAACGGGAAATTTATTCGACGAAAACACCATTAGTGAAATTATTCATGCTGCCCCCGGGCTTGTGGTGCTGGATGAAGCCTATTCCTCTTTTTCTGAAAAATCATTTATGCAGCGACTCGGAGCGTTTGATAATCTTCTGGTGATGCGAACACTCTCCAAATCTGGTCTGGCAGGATTACGTCTTGGTATTCTCATCGGGCCTGCATTGTGGTTAGACCAACTGGATAAATTACGCCTACCTTACAATATCAATACGCTTTCACAGAAGTTGGCAGAATTAATATTATCTCGTTATGACATTCTGCATCAACAGGCTGAAATAATCCGCTCTAATCGATCAAAACTATTTAAACAATTACAGGGAATAGAAGGTGTTTCCCCCTGGCAAAGTTCTGCTAATTTTATTTTGTTTAAGACAACGAATACTTCAGCCGATGTCATATCTGCCGCATTAATCGAACAGGGAATTCTGATCAAGAATGTCTCTGGAAGTTTCCCAGCGTTGAAGGATTGTTTGCGGGTGACGGTGGGGACGGAAGATGAAAATGAGGCTTTTATTGTTGCTTTGAAATTGGCAATATCGAGCTAGCTTCGTTCGTTGGTCATCATTCTCGCCATAGAGGCGAAACAAATATTAATAAATAACTGGATGCGAGGGAGCAGTGACTAGCCGCTTAAAGGCGAAACCAATGCAAAGACTAACCCCTCTTAATATGCGGTCTTTGCGTGATAATCGCATTGATTTTTATCTCTTCCCAACCACGTA
>CAYRXP010000229.1:0-2952 GCA_964428145.1 uncultured Enterobacteriaceae bacterium | reverse complement strand
ACACACGTGTCCTTTGCTTAACATTACGATACAATCACCAACAGCCACTAACCGCTGACTTTTAAACCTGGAATTTTTGTTGAACAAGATCATATTACTTATTGCTTTTTCTATCCTTATCACCGGCCATACCACTGGTTGTGCCAGACGTAGCGACGGTAGTCTTAAAATACCGCTTGTTTACCGCATAGATATCCAACAGGGCAACATCATTGATCAGTCCATGATTAGCAGACTTGAACCCGGTATGAGTAAATCAAAAGTACGTTTCGTCATGGGTACACCCTTACTGGTGGATCCTTTCCACAGTGACCGCTGGGACTATATCTATAGTCTTGAACCTGACGATGGTGAGCGTGTACAAAGACGCGTGGCAGTATTTTTTAAAAACGATAAATTGACACATCTTGAAGGTGATATCACCCCGGGTTTCGGGCGCTCTGCTGAAGCTGACAGCGGAGAGAATATGAATATTATTGTTCCGACGAGCAGGAAAAGAAAAGGGTTCTTTAGTAAATGGTTTGGTTCTGAGGATGAAATCAAGAAGGCCGATGAAACCAGGGATGAAGAAAACAAAAAAGAATTAGAAGCCCTGGCAGATGATGTGAAAAAACGGTCTGAAGGCTCTCTACTTCCTATACCGGAACGTGATGCAGAACAAATTGAACGTGATTTTGAAGTACTTGAACAGACCGAAGAGTCTCTTTAAGAACCACTTGTAAGAGTCACTTGCCAATTATTCGTCATACTAAAACACCACCATCATTCGCATTACTTCTATTCGTATTGCTCTTATTCAGGGTGATTGAATCTCCGGCAATAGATGTTGTCGATGATGCAGGCCGGGAAATATTTCTTGAGCAGCCAGCCAAAAGAATAATCAGTCTTGCTCCTCATATTACCGAGTTAATTTTTTCGGCCGGCGCCGGAGAAAAAATATCCGCAACGGATGATTATAGCGATTACCCGGAGGCGGCAAAATCGATCACTCGTATTGGTGATGCAAATCACCTGGATATTGAAACCATTTTATCGCTGCAACCCGATTTGATTGTCGCCTGGGGAAATGGGCAATCACATGATCATTTCATTAGAAAACTAATTCATCTGAAACAAACCGTTTATATTTCGTCGCCTGTGAATCTGGATGATATTCCACGAACGGTAGAAAACCTGGGGAAGCTGGCTGGGACTTATCCTGTTGCGAAGCAGCGGAGTCAGGAATTTAGAAATACGTTAAAAGGTATTATTGATAAATACAGTAAACGGTCTCGGGTGACCGTATTCTATGAAATCTGGCATCAACCTCTGTTTACAATTAATGGACAACACGTCATTAGTAAGGTGATCCAGATTTGTGGTGGTGAAAATATTTTCACCGATCTTGCAATCCTGTCTCCGGAAGTCAGTAAGGAATCCGTGATCGCCGCAGATCCAGATGTCATCATTGCTAGTGGTGATGGAAGGAGGCGTCCGCCCTGGCTGGATGACTGGCTTCAATGGCCGACACTCATGTCCGTCAGGAATAATCATCTTGCTTATATTGAACCGGATCTGATTCAAAGACACACTTTCAGAATTCTGCAGGGTGCCAGAATTTTGTGTGAGCAATTACAAAGAGCCCGGTAAAAAAATACGCCCTTCATTGGTTTCAATTGCCTTGATGGGGAATTGGTAGAGTCTGGCAAGATTTTCATCAGTCAATACCTCATCAACCCGCCCGGACACAATATCATCGGGGCTGATCATGAGCATGATATGTGAGCAATACCTTGTGGCCAGATTGGCATCATGCAAGACCATACAAAGTGCGCCATCTCGAACATCCGCCCTTCTGACCAACATTTCCAGAAGCGTAATTTGATAACGCATGTCCAGATGGTTCGTTGGCTCATCAAGCAAGAACAGTTCGGGATTTTGTACTAACAAGGTCGCGATTGCCAGACGCCGGCGCTCCCCACCTGATAATGTATTGACCTGTCGATCCTGAGCATCTTCAAGGGAAACATCAGCCAGGGCTTTTCTGGCAAGTTCAAAATCGCCTTGACTTTCTACCTCCCAGAATTTCAGGTGAGGATGACGTCCTATCATGACGGTATCCAGAACCGTACTTGGAAATATATCGTTACTATCCTGTAACAATAGACCTAATTTTTGCGACAACAATTTTCGCGGCCATTCGCCTAACAATTTATCTGAAAAATAAATCTGACCTTTATCAGTAGGCCGTAAACCTGCAAAGGTATGTAATAGTGTTGTTTTGCCTGCACCATTACTCCCCAATATGCCCCAACACTCGCCTCGCTGTATTTTTACATTCAGCCCATTGCAAACGGGTATGCCGGCAATAGAGATCGTCAGTAATTTGGCCTCCAGCAAACTCATAACTGCCTCCTCAGTAACACAAGAAAAACAGGGATGCCAATGAGTGCTGTTAACACTCCCACAGGAAGTTGCTGAGGGGCAATGACTGTTCTTGCCAGACAGTCCGCCAGCATGACCAAACCACCACCGAGCATAAATGACGCCGGCAAAAGCACCCTGTGATCACTGCCAATCATTAAACGAATCATGTGAGGAACAATTAACCCGACAAAGCCCACATTACCAGCCAGGGTGACGGCCGATGCAGCAAGCATGGACGAAAGAAAATAGACAATGTAGCGAACTCTTTTTGGGGAAACCCCCAATGTTGCTGCCTGCATTTCCCCTCTGGCTAAAACGTTCAAACTTCTCGCAATCACGAGCGATACTAACAGGCAACCAATCAGCGTCAGCAAAGACCAGTTGGAGTAAGTTGCGTAACTTAAATCTCCCATCAACCAGAACAACATACTTCGAAGTTGCGGACCCTGTGTGATAGATAGAATCAAACTGATCAGTGCACCCCATCCGGCGGCAATGACAATGCCTGTCAATAACAAACGCACGGGACTCCAGTCCCCTTTCCCA
>CAYRXP010000228.1:0-2965 GCA_964428145.1 uncultured Enterobacteriaceae bacterium | reverse complement strand
CGTATACACGCTTTCCAGGCGTGCGCCTTCAACCACTCGGCCACCTCTCCGATACTCACGTATTTATTTCCAAACAAAATTTTTATTGTTTTGAACCGACTACGTCGGTTTGCCTTCAACCATTACTCCGGGCATCCTGCCCTCTGCCCTCTGCCCTTAGGGTCAGCCTACGGCTGTTCAATTTTGATCCCGTCAAAATTGTCGGCCACCTCTCCGTACATTCTCTAAAATCCGAGAGCGCGAAGGTTAAACAAAAATGTGGGGCTGCGCAATCTAGAATACTGTATTTCGAGAATACGCTAACGATGACCGATATATTTCTGATAGTCATCCGGTGTATCGATATCCGCCAATTCCTCCAGTTCAACATAATCCAGACCCTGCCGGTTTAGAATGTGACGTGTCATCTCGGCAACATCACCTTTCCCCCATGAGATATCCTGAAAAATCATGGGGTTTGGTTTATTCAGGCCGATTAAATAATAACCACCGTCACTTGATGGCCCCAGGACAGCATCTTTGCCATTGGATAGTGCCTGATAGGATTGATTTAAAATATCTGTGCTGATAGCAGGACAATCACATCCAATCAGTACCACAAAATTATATGTGGCCAATGCTTCATTCGTTGCATGGTGCATTTTCGCACCAAGGTTATTCCCGTGCTGAACCTGCAGTGCGCAGGAGAAATCCAGGCTACATAGTTGTAGGAAGGAATGATTAATATCTGGTTCACACCAGATTTCAACCGTTTCAAACATTGAAGCCTTTGCATCTGCCAATGTTTCTGACAAAACAGTTTCGTGAAACTCTGCTGCGCCCTGAGCACCTAATAAAGGAATGAGTCTGGTTTTAGTTTGCCCGGGAACTGGTGTACGCGTGAATACCAGCAAGGCACCTTTAATCATATTGTGCTGCTAATTTTTCAGGATTAATACCAATGAAGTATGCAAATCTAAGCCACCACATTTTGATAACGGTGGTCATAATGCCATTTTTCTCCCAACGTCTACTTGAAGTCGTCACTTTTTGTCGCAAACACAATGGCGGACTAATACTTTTTAGCCGTCGACTCATTGCTATATCTTCCATTAAAGCGATTTCAGGAAATCCACTCACTGCACGATAGATTTCTTGTGTCATAAAGATCACCTGGTCACCCGTTGCCATCCCTGTCAGTCGTGAGCGAATGTTTACCATTACTTCGATCACCCTGAATAGCCACCGTTGCCCAGAAAATCTCACATCAAATCGTCCCCAGTAGAATCTATCTTTTTCAATTGAAGTAATAATTTCTGAAAAATCCTCAGGCAACCTGGTATCAACATGTAGGAAAAAGAGCATTTCACCCCTGGCCTGCCGGGCACCTGCGTTCATTTGTACCGCACGGCACGGCACAGCCGAAACAAATTGATCACATAATCCTTCTACCAACTGGGGTGTCTTATCAACGCTTCCACCATCAACCACAATCACTTCAAACCCTCGTGCCCTGAGTCCCTGCAGTTGCATCAAACAGGCCTGAATCTCTACCTCTTCGTTTAATGTCGGTATAACAATAGTATGTAGTGTCATTACTTTGTGATGTCAGGCTGTATAATTAAGTTAGGGCCCCGCCACAACTGCTTCCCTGCCCGGCAGTACAACCGTAACAATGGTCAAGTACAGTTATCTCATTTCCATCCAATCTATTCCCTTCTAGCTCAGAGATATGCAACTGCTTGCCTGCCTCCATCAGATTTAATCCTAACATCTGATTAAAATCGCAATCATAAACAAACCCTTGCCAATCAACGCTGATCATATTCCTGCACATGACATTATCCAGATTGTCGTTGTTATGAGATTTTTTTAGCAGGGAGATGTAATCATGAAATATCCCTTTGGAAACCAGGGTGCTGCCGAAACGGTTGATAGGCATATTGCACAAGGTAAATAGTTGATTAAATTCAATGCCATATTCCTGCATCAGTATTTTCTTAAAAGATGCTTCAAGCGGCGCCTGTGCTGGTGGCAACTCGGGACCTTGAGGATTGTAGACAAGGTGTAGATTTAAATTAGACCCTTGTTTGCCATAGCCCAGGCTGTTTAATTGCTGTAAACCCTGAATACTTAAGTCAAACACACCTTTGCCCCGCTGTTTGTCTACGTTCTTTTTCTGATAACAAGGCAATGAGGCAATAATATCCACACGCTGTTCCGCCAGAAAATCCGCCAGATCATCCTGACCAGGTTCACTCAATATGGTCAAATTACATCGATCTATGACATTGATGTTCAGTGCCCTGATATCGGAAACCAGTTCACGAAATTGTGGATGTAATTCTGGGGCCCCTCCGGTGATATCCAATGTATGCACATCACTATCCTTAACAAACTCATAAACAGCCGCAATGGTCTCTTCGTCCATTTTCTCAGTCCGTTTGGGACTTGAATTCACATGACAATGGACACATTGCTGATTACAACGTAGTCCAATATTGATCTGTAATATTTCTGTCCTGCGTCTACTGATCGCGGGGAAGTCTGAATGCTTCAGTAGATGTAAAGTATCATGCATGGTTGATGTTTAACTGGGTCGGGTCATTTCACCTTGTGACCCCAGTTTACATCATTGGTTCTAAAGGACTAAATTAATAATTCAACAATCTCCTATCACCAAGACATTTGATCACATTACACAATGATTTAGATATAATGTGCGACTCATAGTCATGATAAATGTGATACGCCTTGGTAGCTTTGCTATACCCTTTGGGTGCAGCTGGACGACGTGCATAAGCACAAGTGTCGCGAGAGGCATGGAGCCGAGAGCGACTAGAGTGGGCAGTGCGAAGCACTGCAAATGATGTCTGATTGAAAAATGGGAAATAAGATTTAGATGAAATGCCTTGGTAGCTCAGCTGGATAGAGCGTCCCCCTCCTAAGGGGAAGGTCGCAGGTTCGAATCCTGCCCAGGGCGCCA
>CAYRXP010000227.1:0-2971 GCA_964428145.1 uncultured Enterobacteriaceae bacterium | reverse complement strand
ATCGAAGGACATCACAAAAGCCAGATCGCTCTCAGGCCGCAAGATGTCTTCAAGAAACTGATAACTGGCCTGCCGTTCTTCCTCCAGAATTCGGCTCTGACTCATGCTGGTGTCCACCAGCAGTCCTAAGGTCAGGGGCAAATCGGTCGCACTCGAGAAATACTCAATTTCCTGTGGTTGACCCTCTTCCTCGAGAATAAAATCTTCTTTGGTGAGACTGTTGACCAACCGGCCTTGTTCATCCCGCACTGTGGCCAGGATGTTCACCACATCGACCTCTACTTTGAAAGAGGGCGTTTCTTGAGGCCAGGCCAAAGAAAAAATTCCAAAAAGCACGGCCGACCCTAGAATCATTGACTGTATCGACGAGGTCCGAATTTTCATCTTCGAGGCTCTTTGGATTGCACGTGAAGGGCCGTGCTACTTGATTTTCTCAACCACCATGGTGACCACATCTTCACCGTTTAGCCTCTTGTAGTAGACATGGACGTAGGTACCGGAATCGTAATGAGTCGTTTGCCCTCTGATCGATGCGGGTCCCATCACGAATTCCCTGACTCCCCACTTTGTCTGCACGACGAGACGGTTCACGGTCATGGACTCAACGGTTCCATAGAAATCATAGACTTTTTCGGATTTCGTCTCCTCTTTAGACTTGGGTTCTCCAGAATCAGGGGCCTCAGCCCCATTCCAGGCCGGTCCTGCCTTCCTGTTCCCCGAGGGAAGCGACAGGTCAATGTTTAGGAAGGCGCTGACGGTCAGTCCCAGATAGTTTACATCTGTTTCGATGAGTTCATCTTCAATCACGTCGAACTCTTTGCGCCATACGTTCCGGTTGTTGTAGACATTAAAAACTGAAATGCCCAGATTGGCCTTGCTGGTCTCCCCAATCAAGAATTCCCGGCTTGCAGATAGGTCCAGTCGATGGTAGCTGGGCAGCCTGGTTCCATTCTTGTCGCCGAACTCCAAAATGGCCAGAGACCGTCCGTTGGGAAACACGATCTCCTCAAAGCCAATCGGCTCGGTGAGCGGTTTTCCCGTTGCGTAGACCCAGGTGCCAGAAAAGGTCCATCTCTTGAGTCTGAAACTGTCCACGATCTTAAACTCGTGAGTCGAGTCGTGAGAAGCTGAAAACGGATCAGGTCTCAGCTGTGGGAAGTAATGCTCCACTCGACCCAGGGTGTAGGTTATCCACCCTGTGTTGCGACCAAATTTCTTCTGTGCCAAGAATTCGATCCCCTCAGCCGTCCCCGATCCTGTGTAGAACAACGTACCCAGGTCAAAGTCCTCGAGAATTCTTCGTCCGAATCGTAGTGACGCGAATTCAGATAAACCGCTGAGTTTTTTTTGATAGGCCTCCACGTCAAAGAGAAGACTCTGGGTTTCATAGCTGGCGCCACCAATCAGATGGGTAGCTGAACTCACCGGTATCCTATCGCCATCAGAGAGCATCCAGAACTGTTGGTCCCCCTGCAGCACATCCTCCCGGGTCAGCCGGTTGGCGAACTGATGATATTTCCCTCCTGCCGCCTTGAAGCGTAAACGGTCCGTGGCATGAAAGATGATGGAGAGTCGAGGTTCTGTATACGTCTTCTTGGTGAGATCAAAATAGGTGGCCCTAAGACCGGGTGTTATGGACATTTGTGGAAAAGGGACCCAGGTGTCCTGTAAATAGAGGGAATACTGAGTTGCGGTGTCATTCCGGTCAAAAAGAGCTGTCTCTTGATTGAAGTTAAAATTATAACGAATGGAGTTCTGGGTGATCTGGGTGCCAAATTCCAGATGATGTCTGGGATTCAGGGTCAGGTCATTCTCCAACTTGACCGTGATGTCCGTCAACTTATTGTGCTCGGCCGATCCTCTATTGGACACTCTAGGACCGTCCGCCTCATTGTCGGGGATGATCTCTTCTCCCGTCTCAGGATCCACAAACGTGAGTTCCGTCGTTCTGTCGAAATCCTTGAAGTAGTAGGAATGGGCGACGGTAAAACGGCTAAAGAAGGAGTCATTCCACTGCCTCATCCAGTTCAAGCTCAGGCCGGTATTTCCCCAGTTGGAAAGATTAGTGATCTCTCCTGAAATATCCCCGGTCACAGTAGACTCACCGTCCGCGTTTTGAAAAAATGATCTGTTGATGTTGATAGGCCTTGAGCTATCCAAGACATCCTTACCGTTGTAGAGACTGAGCATAATACTGTCCTTCGATGTGAGATCGAAGAGGACCCGGGAGTTGAGGTCGTAGAAAGAAGAATCTGGCTGGACCGAGAAAAGGGCCCCCCTCCTCCCTCCAAAACCTGCTCCCCCAGGTCCAGCACTGCTATCGCTGAGATTGTCCCGGATTCGATCACTAAAGGGACTTTGAAAGGATTTTCGTCCAGCCAGCATAAAGGATCCTCTGCCTCCCAGGGGAATGTCCATGTACGCGTTATAGCTGAGAAAACTGATTCCTCCACCGAAAGAGGGCTCATTGCTGCGGCCACTTTTCCCGGTCAGATCTACAACACTCGAGATTCTGCTCCCGTACTTGGATTCGAATCCTCCTTTGTATATCGTGATGTCCTCGATCGCATTAGCGTTGAAAGCACTGAAGATGCCAAAGAAATGGTCTACATCGTAAATAGTGAAGCCATCGAACAGCACCAAGTTTTGATCAGGAGTCCCTCCTCTGATGTAAAGCCCGGCAGAGGCCTCGTTGGTTGCACTGATACCCGGCATGAGCTGAAGAGACCGGAAGATGTCCTTTTCCCCTAGACTAGGAAGTGCTGCCACTTGACTAGGCAGCACAGAGACCACACCTATACTCTCAGAAGCGTTCATTAACTCCGCCGTGTCGGGCACAACCGTTATTTCAAATTGGAGTTCTGCAAGTTCCAGTGTTATGTCAACCGTGACGGTGTTCTGGTTCTCCAGAAGAACCACGAGTTCTTTCTCGGCAAAGCCGGGAAGGGAGGCCATGATCGTGAATTCACCG
>CAYRXP010000226.1:0-2985 GCA_964428145.1 uncultured Enterobacteriaceae bacterium | reverse complement strand
TTTGTAATGATACAACAACGTAATGTTTGTCACTTTGGCTACGAACATAACCAGCCATCGCCCTTACATCATTGAGCAATCCTGTTTTAATCCTTATTTCACCCGCAGGAACAGCCCCATTTAAACGCTTACGCACAGTACCATCGATACCTAGCATGGGCAGTGATGCCATAAATTCTGGCTGATATGGACTATGATATGCGTGTTCTAATAGTTTCCCCATTGTCACCGCTGAAACACTTGATTTACGTGATAAGCCCGAGCCATTATCCAGAACTAATTCTGGCGCAGGTATTCCAATAGAGGCCAGCCATCCTTTAATGGCTTGCCTTCCCAATGTTTTGCTTCCCTTATCTTTCTCGTTGGACTCTTGCATTTCTTTGCCTATCGTCAGCAGCAATTGTCTCGCCATCACATTATTACTGTATTTATTGATGTAGGTAATGATTTCTGTCAATGGCTTGGATGTTGCAACATAGAAAGGTTTTTCTCCGTTGATTCTGGTTTCCCCGACCGTTCCCGTAATTGTCCCCCCCATGTTTTCCCATAATGATTTAAACACCCCATAAACGTACTGATCATTTGGCATGATAGTACGTAATAAATTCTGATGACCACAGGAACGTGGGTAATCTCCGGTAAATGTAATCAATGTTTGATGCCCATGTGTTACTACATCATGCTTGATATGGCGATACTTTCCTCGGCATCTGCCTTTGGTTAATTTAACTTTGTTGTTTATCTTCATTGTTGCTGCCGGTGGATCAGCATAGATATGCAAACTGTCTTTTTGCGGAACAAAATTAAATTGATGTACACGAAAATTAACCAAAGCAGCATCAGGAAACACGTTGTATGCACGGTATGGTTTATTATCAAAGTCCGCAGGGGAACCAGTTTCATCTTCAAACTCACCATTATCAATTAATAAATCCCCCTGAATATGTTTTAAGCCTTTTGCTTGTAAGGTAAACAAAATATGCCAAAATGCTTCTCTGACTAGAAACGGGTCACCCCCGCCCTGCATAATCAAGTTTCCATTAAGCGTACCTTCAGTAAGTGTTCCATCGAGGTAAAAATTTGTATGCCAGGTATATGTTGGACCGAGAAGTTCAAGACCGGCAAATGTAGTGATTATTTTAATGGTGGATGCTGGATTGCGAGGAATATCAGCATTTAATGTCATCAACGGCTGTCGTTGATCAATTTCCTTAATGAATAAACTCAGCGATTGTTCTGGAATTTTGTAGTTCTTTAATAATTTCTGAACTGTATTTGGCAATTTATCCAGATCAGCACTTTGTGTGCTGAAACTGACTGCAAAAATTAATACCCCAAGAATTATCGAGAATAGATTATGGATTGATTTCATATTATTTGATTGTTACATATGACTGGTAATAAAGCTCATTACTCAAGAATTATTTCGGAACAGATTATTTTGTACATGGATGTACTTATGCTGCGATCGCATGGATGCGAAGGAGCAGCGACCCTGCCGACAAAAGGTGAAACTATAGTTTCTGACAAACGCCGCTCTTGTACTTCCTGTCCTTCGCGGTATAAGGCCATCCATGACCAAAAAAACCGGGCATTGCCCGGTTTAGTTAAAGTTCAAAACCAGATGTTAGCTATGCTTCTTCAACAACGGCATCAGAATCAGCAACAGGTCTATCCATCAGCTCTACAATTGCCATGGGAGCTTTGTCCCCTGTTCTATAACCACACTTCAAGATTCGCAAATAACCACCTGAACGTTCTCTATATCTCGGGCCCAACTCGTTAAACAGTTTGCTGTCTATGTCCCTATCACGAAGGCGCGAGAAAGCCAGACGACGTTTTGCCACTGAGTCAGTCTTTGCCATTGTGATGAGAGGCTCCGCGACTCTGCGCAATTCCTTCGCCTTGGGTAATGTCGTCTTAATCATTTCGTGTTGCATCAATGACACCGCCATATTTCTAAACATGGCTTTACGGTGCGAACTATTGCGATTTAGCTGTCTTCCACTTTTACGATGTCGCATTGTAAATTCTCTCTAATTCTCCAACAGGAGTCATTTCCTTTGTATCGGTCAAACCTTGTGGTGGCCAATTTTCCAGGCGCATTCCTAATGAAAGACCTCGGGATGCCAGAACATCCTTAATTTCGGTGAGTGATTTCTTACCCAAATTGGGTGTTTTTAACAATTCAACTTCTGTCCGCTGTATTAAATCACCAATATAATAAACGCTTTCTGCTTTCAAACAGTTTGCAGAACGCACGGTCAATTCCAAATCATCTACCGGACGCAGCAATATTGGATCGATTTCCGGTTCTTTGACAGCACTGGCCTCAATTGCCTCTTCTGCTTCCAGATCAACAAATACAGCCAGTTGACTACGAAGGATCCCTGCCGCCTCACGTACCGCATCTTCAGGATCCATGGTGCCATTTGTATCAATCTCCAGTATCAGCTTATCCAGATTGGTACGTTGCTCTACACGTGCGCTCTGCACATCATAGGCAACGCGACGAATTGGGCTAAATGAAGCATCCAGCTTCAACCGACCAACGGCCTGATCATCGTCATCTCCCCCGATAACGACTGGTTTGTAACCTCGCCCTCTGACAACCTTGATTCTCATGCTTAACTCGCCTGCCTTGGTCAGGTTTGCGATTACATGATCAGGGTTTGCTATTTCAACATCATGATCCACTGTAATATCGCTGGCTTTGACAACACCTGCTCCACTTTTTTTCAGTGTTAGCGTCGCTTCATCCTTGGCATGCATGGTAATTGCCAAACCTTTAAGGTTTAGAAGAATATCAATCACATCTTCCTGTACCCCTTCAATTGTTGTGTATTCATGCAGTACATTATCAATTTCTATTTCGGTTACAGCACAACCAGGCATTGAAGAGAGTAATACACGACGAAGTGCATTGCCTAATGTATGGCCAAAGCCTTTATCAAGCGGTTCGATTGTAATCTTCGCGCTGAATTC
>CAYRXP010000225.1:1048-3010 GCA_964428145.1 uncultured Enterobacteriaceae bacterium | reverse complement strand
AAAGGCCACGTTACTTCACTAACGCGGCCTTTCATGATTCAATGAATGGAGTCACCCCATATGCGCACTGACATAATCAATTGCGAGCTGGACTGAGGTAATCTTCTCTGCTTCTTCATCGGGAATTTCCGTCTTAAACTCTTCTTCGAGCGCCATGACCAATTCTACTGTATCCAGTGAGTCAGCACCTAAGTCATCAACAAAAGAAGCCTCATTGGTTACCTCTTCCTCTTTTACCCCTAACTGCTCTACAACGATTTTTTTTACGCGTTCTTCAACACTACTCATAATGGAAATCTCCTTCCTTAACGACCAGTTGGCCGAATAGCGGGTCATAGTTTAGTGAAATGCAGATAACTTTCAACCCGGATATTGTATAAATAAAGATTTTCTATTCTAATCAAAAAGATAGTTTGATCATCTAATCATTTATATTTGAATAATAGCTAGCCCATATACATCCCGCCGTTTACATTAATCGTTTCCCCCGTGATATAAGCTGCGTCTTTTGATGCCAAAAAACAGACAACTTCAGCGATTTCATTCACCTTGCCTAATCGATTCAGAGCAATCTGATTTAGAAGTGCATCTCTCTGTACATCTGTCAAAGCATCTGTCATATCTGTTTCAATAAAACCAGGAGCGACTGCATTGACAGTAATGCCGCGTGACCCTATTTCTTTGGCCAGAGAACGCGTAAAACCAATCATACCTGCTTTTGATGCTGCATAATTTGTCTGCCCAGGATTGCCTGACATTGCAACCACCGAAGTGATATTAATGATTCTTCCTTGCCGCGCTTTCATCATGCCTCGCAAACACATTTTTGTGATTCTGTATATGCCATTTAAATTCGTATCGATAACATTTTCCCACTCATCGTCCTTCATACGCATCAGGAGATTATCCTTTGTAATACCCGCATTATTGACCAATATACCCGGAGGACTATGACCATCTGTTTTCAAAGCATCTTCAAGTGCTTCAATGGAAGATTTATCTGTAACATTTAGAACATATGCGCTGCCATCCAGTCCTTCGTCAGCAAGTGTCTTCTTAATGGATTGAACGCCATTTTCTGAGGTCGCCGTACCAATGACATGTGCCCCAGCTTTCGCCAGTGTGATAGTAATAGACTGGCCTATTCCTCGACTTGCCCCCGTAATCAGTGCAACTTGTCCTTCGAGTTTCATTTTTTGTCCTCATCTGTATCTGTGAGTTCACCAAGGGCCTTCCCCAATGATTCAGGATCATAGACGGGTAGAACCTTCAGGCTTCGGTCGATTCTTTTAATCAAACCACTTAACACCTTGCCTGGACCACATTCAATGATAGTATTTACATTCTTATTTACCATTTCCTGAATCGTCTTGACCCACTGTACTGGCTTACAAAGTTGTTGCTTAAGTGCTAGTTTGATCTCTTCGACATTCTGGTGGTTTGCTGCATCAACGTTATGTAGAACTAAAATTTCGGGCTGCTTAAACTCAACTGAATCCAACCGTGCTGCAAACTGATCTGCTGCCTCTGCCATCAGTGCACAGTGTGATGGAACACTAACCGGCAAAACAACCGAGCGTTTAGCCCCTGCTTCTTTTGCCAGTACAACGGCACGTTCTACGGCCTTTCTATGACCTGCGATGACAATTTGTCCAGGAGAATTAAAATTTGCTGAAGAAACCGTTTGTCCCTGTGCTGCTTGTTGGCACACTTCCTCAACCTGGTTCTCGTCCAGACCGAGCACTGCAGCCATACTTCCCGTTCCTTCGGCAACGGCATCCTGCATATATGTGCCTCTGTCGGCAACCAACCGAATAGCATCCGTAAAAGTAAATACAGCTGAACATACCAGAGCTGAATATTCACCTAGACTGTGTCCCGCCATCACAATTGGCTGAGCTTGGCACATTTCGTTCAAAACTCGCCACGTCGCGACACTACTGGCAAGCAATGCTGGTTGGG
>CAYRXP010000225.1:0-1038 GCA_964428145.1 uncultured Enterobacteriaceae bacterium | reverse complement strand
GGGTTCTAGTTGTTTTATTCAACTCCGTTTCCGGGCCATCTTTCACAAGCTGCCATAAATCATAGCCAAGGGTGTCAGAAGCCTCAGCAAATGTTGATTGAACGGTTCTATGTGCGTCAGCCAATTCAGCCAGCATCCCTACTGATTGTGAGCCCTGCCCTGGAAATACAAAAGCAACCGCCATCGTCTATTTTATTCTATTAATTGTTGATGAACCTAATAATCTACCAGTGCGGAACCCCATGTAAAACCGCCACCAAAGGCCTCGAGCAACAGCTTATCGCCACGCTGTATTCTTCCATCTCTTATCGCAACATCCAGCGCCAAGGGCACAGATGCCGCTGAGGTATTGCCGTGTTGATCAACAGTTAATATGACCTTGTCCATTGGCATATCCAGTTTCTTTGCTGTTGCAGAAATAATCCTTGTATTGGCCTGGTGAGGGACCAACCAATCAATATCTTTCTTCTCAAGATTGTTTGCAGATAAGGTTTCATCAACAATTCTGCCTAAGGTGTTCACTGCAACTTTGAACACTTCATTCCCCTGCATCTGTATGAAGGCATTGCTGTTTTTAACTTTTGTGCAACCTGTAGATATTCCCGAAGGTACTTTTAGTAGGTCTTTATACTGACCGTCTGCATGCAGGAAGGTCGAGACTATCCCTGGCGTTTCACTTGCCTCCAATATGACAGCGCCGGCGCCATCGCCAAATAACACACAGGTGTCCCTGTCTGTCCAGTCAATGATACGGGACAAAGTCTCAGCACCCACCACCAATGCTTTTTTTGTAGATCCAGTCTTGATAAACTTATCAGCAATACTAAGTGCATAAATAAAGCCAGTGCACACTGCTTGTACATCGAAGGCAGCCGTGCCACGTATCCCCAGACGGTGCTGTAACAAACAGGCTGTACTGGGAAAAATGAGATCGGGTGTCGTCGTCGCGACAATGATTAAATCGATATCATCCGAACTTGCTGAAGCAGCTTCCATTGCCTTGTGTGCCGCATGCTCTGCGAGATCACAAGTCATTTC
>CAYRXP010000224.1:0-3025 GCA_964428145.1 uncultured Enterobacteriaceae bacterium | reverse complement strand
GCCAAATCCCTGATTTGATCATTCAGTTCAAGTACTGAGTTTATTTTTCCGGGCAAACTTTCAAGTTGTGAAATAATCTCTTTTTCAATTTTAGATTCCATGCCATGTCGTCTTGCGATAGTCAGAATCAATAAAAGCAGAGAAACCAATTGTGTCGTAAATGTTTTGGTTGAAGCGACTCCTATTTCTGCACCGGCCCTTGTCAAGAAGACCAATTCAGACTCACGCGTCATCGAACTTTCTGCGACATTACATATGGTCAAGGTACTTACGAAACCAGATTCTTTCGCCTTTTTCAAGGCAGCCAATGTATCGGCCGTTTCTCCAGATTGTGAAATTGTCACAAACAATGTATTTTTCGGAACGAAGATGTCCCTGTATCGAAATTCACTGGCGACTTCTACCTGGCATGGGATACGTGCAATATCTTCCGCCCAGTATTTTGCAACCAGACCGGCATGATAACTGGTTCCACAAGCAACTATTTGCATGGCGTCTACTGTATTGAAGATATTACTCGCTGCATGACCAAACATATCTTCAACGAGCAAGCCTTTATCCACCCTCCCTTCCAGGGTATCAGCGATGGCTGTTGGCTGTTCAAATATTTCTTTCAACATGTAATGGCGAAAACCTGCCTTATCAGCAACATCTGAACCTAATTCAGATAGTCTGACCGGCCGCTGTACCACATTCTGATTCTTGTCGTAAATGGTAAGACTATCTCGTCTGATGTCTGCAATGTCCCCTTCCTCAAGGAAGATAAATTGTCGCGTAACAGGTAATAAAGCAAATACATCTGACGCAATGAAATGCTCACCAATGCCAACTCCAATCACCAAAGGACTGCCGCTTCGAGTCGCAATAATACGATCAGGTTCACCACGATTAACAACACCCAGCGCATAGGCACCTTCAAGTATGGTGGTTGTTTTCACGACTGCGGATAGCAGATCTTCATCTTTTTCAAGGTAATGGTAAATTTGATTAACGATGACTTCACTATCAGTATCTGAAGTAAATTCGTATCCAAGATTTTTTTGCTGTTCTCTGAGTTTTTCGTGGTTTTCGATGATACCGTTATGGACTAATGCAATCTGATCACGACAAATATGAGGATGGGCATTCTCAGTTGATGGTTTGCCATGCGTTGCCCAGCGCGTATGGGCAATTCCTGTCTGGCCCAATAATTGAGTTCCATTTATTGCCTGTTCAAGATCTTTAATCTTTCCTGCAACCCTAACTCTCTGAAGTTTGGCACTTTTATCCAGCACTGCGATTCCAGCAGAATCATAGCCCCTATATTCCAGACGTTTTAATCCTTCAAGCAGAATTGGTATTACGTCCCTTTGCGCAACTGCGCCAACTATTCCACACATACCGTTACCTCAAGTCGATCTAATAAGTTCAAAAATCATCTGCATCCGGTCCTAGTACGTCTTTCACGATATATTCTCTCGCTTTTTTTCTTAGGATCATTTTATTATTTGGGGAAAGCTTTGAAACCAAAGATTGTAAAGTAGCCGCTGCCCGTGGATGTCCTTGTCTATGCGCAGCATAAAGCCATATATACGCATTCTCGAAGTCTCTGGCCAGACCATGACCTGATTCATACATAACTCCCAAATTTCTCTGTGCATCAGGATGACCGCTTTTAGCAGCTTTTTCATACCATTTCTTCGCCAATACATAATTACGTTTCACGCCTAATCCAAGCAGGTAATGTATACCAAGAAAATTTTGTGCTTCCTGATCATCACGTTCAGCCCTGACCTTCCAAATTGGAAACGCTTTTGCGTAATCCCCTTTTTCAAAAAAGAGCCTCGGGTCAACCTCCTCAGCACAGGAAAACAAGACAAGGAGGGAACAATATAAAATTATCGCCTTATATTTCATTCATTTGTTATTCAGGTTTAAATGATAATAGCTAACCCTTGTCTTTTAAGTCCATTCTAACTGATGTAAGACGGGGTAAGACGAAAAATTATCATTTGGTTTTGATTGGAATTGGTGAGTGACAAAAACAATTGACGACTATCTGGTCGGGGCGAGAGGATTCGAACCTCCGACCACCGGCACCCCATGCCGGTGCGCTACCAGGCTGCGCTACGCCCCGATGTGAAAATTACCGGTAAACCAAAAATGTCGAACAGGAGTAGTATGAACCAAAATGGTGTAAAGCTGAAAGACCGGAAGTCTTTTATTTATTCGAAAGAAGGTTTTAAAGGGCTATCTTCTAAGCAGATCTAACACTTCTTCCAACTCTATTCGAAGCTGTCTCACAATTTGCTGGCTTTGATTAGAATCATCTTTAGCATCATCACCTGACAACCTTTGGCGCGCACCGCCAATTGTAAAACCTTGCTCATACAACAAACTTCTGATTTGCCTGATGAGAATGACGTCATGTCTTTGGTAATAACGTCTGTTTCCACGTCTTTTCAGAGGCTTCAACTGAGGAAATTCCTGTTCCCAATACCTCAATACATGTGGTTTCACTGCACACAATTCGCTCACTTCACCGATGGTGAAATAGCGTTTCCCCGGTATTGCAGGTAATTCTCTATTGTTGGACGCTTCCAGCATATGCCTCTACCCGTGACTTAAGTTTTTGTCCTGGACGAAATGTAACTACACGCCGTGCACTTATGGGGATTTCTTCTCCCGTTTTAGGGTTTCGTCCCGGACGTTGGTTTTTGTGCCGTAAATCGAAATTTCCAAAGCCTGAGAGTTTAACCTGACTTCCCGATTCAAGCGCACCCCGAACCTCTTCGAAAAACATTTCGACCAGTTCCTTCGCTTCCCGTTTGTTCAGGCCCAGCTCGTCATAAAGGCGCTCTGCCATATCCGCTTTCGTCAGTGCCATTCTTTTTATTCTCTCAGTAATGCTCCAAATTCCTTACGGAGGTTTTTCAGAATTCTCCCCACTGCTGACTCTACCTCATCGTCAGTAAGAGTGCTAGAAGTTCGCTGAAAGGTCAAGCCTAAAGCGAGACTTTTTTTCCCTAAATCAATAGCTTCCCCG
>CAYRXP010000223.1:0-3026 GCA_964428145.1 uncultured Enterobacteriaceae bacterium | reverse complement strand
CTACCGATTACTTCCATGTAATCGTACCTCCTACATCCCTGTAGTCGTGTACATAGCTTTGAAGCATAAATATTGTACACCAGTGGCCACGATATTCATGATTAAATCACTCATGCAAGCGTAATAAACAAGATACATGATGAGCGGTCTCTTCAGCTAACATAAGCTCAGCTCCGACTTGTAATTTCTGGTTGACAAATATTCTGGCTTTCCGCATGACTATTCTTTGCCTTACAAAAAACTTGCAAAAAACGACTATATTCTAACTGTGTAAAGCGATAAGTTATATCCAGTGAAAATACACCATTTATAACCATGTCTTTATGAAAGTACATCATGCCAAATTTAGCGTTGGGCAATTAATCGTCCATAAACTATTTAACTACAGAGGAGTTATCTTCGATGTTGATCCCGTCTTTCAGGGTTCTGAGGAGTGGTATGCCAAGGTTGCTCTCAGCTGCCCGCCAAAAGATGAGCCCTGGTATAAGGTATTGGTACATAATGCCTTCCATGAGACTTATGTGGCAGAGCGCAACCTTATTCCCGACAGCTCAATCGAACCGATTAGACACCCTTTAATTGAGGATTTTTTCGAGCTATATCAGGGTGGAAGCTACATTCCCACCCAACGCAACAACTAACCAACTTAAAAACTAATACCCTGGTCATAAATCTGGCCATGAGTTATTTGAACTCTAGCCCCATTTACAAAGTATTAGCATTCTACCTGTAGCATATAAAAATGCTCCTGATGTCAGATATGTGATAGATTTACACTGGATAATGTCTAACCTTGCCAGGATATCGGCACGTTGTTTACGTAGATACAGCCAACGAAAAGGACAAAAAGGACAATGAGTAAATTTACCCTCAGGTATTTAATATTTCCGCCCGTGTTCGCTTATAATCCATAGCATGGAGATCCCTGGCTATAAAATACAGCATCGTGTCGGACAAGGCGGCATGGCCTCTGTTTATCTTGCCACACAGGAATCATTAGACAGATCTGTTGTTCTTAAAATACTTGATGTCAACGGGCCTTTCGCCAGCGAAACCCTCATTGAGCGCTTTCTCTCTGAAGGTCGCATCGTTGCCACACTTAACCATCCTTGCATCATAACCATTTATGATATTGGTATCGCGAATGACTCTTTATATATTTCCATGGAATATATTGAAGGTGGCGATCTCAAAACACGGATGGAACTACCCATCACACCAGATGATGCACTCGACTACATTGCCAAGATCGGCTCAGGACTAGATGCGGCACATAAAATGGGCGTGGTTCATCGAGATATCAAACCAGGAAACATCATGTTCAGAGATCCTGACACACCCCTGATTACAGACTTTGGTATCGCCAAACAAACTGATGCTATTGACAATGATTTAACTGCTACGGGTCTGTTTCTTGGAAGCCCGAATTATGTCAGTCCTGAACAGGCCGATGGTACCGAGATCGATGGTCGTGCTGACATTTACAGCCTGGGCTGCATGTTTTATGAGATGCTAACTGGTAAAAAGCCTTATGCTGCTGCCACCGTGTTTGATGTCATTATTCAACACAAACAGTCCCCTATCCCGGTATTTGAAGATGGTCTTAAAGAATTTCAACCATTGCTTAATAAAATGATGGCAAAAAAACGTGATGAGCGATTCGAAGATGCCGCCACAATGGTGGAAAGCATCAATGAGTTGCAGCGCAGTAGAAAATCTTCACCAACAATCATAGATTTCGACACCTCTGGCATCACTCTCCCTGATAGGGCAGAACAAAAAAGTACCCAAATCCTAAATATTTTATTGTTGCTTTTGATGACTTCAGGAGGAATTTTCGGAACACTGCAATATGCAGAATCAAGAATGAATGACGATTCATCCAGACTCGATAACGTCCCAACAACAATTGTAATGCCTGAAAATATTCCCTCGGCAAAGGTCGCTGATGATGTCTCAGACCCGGCAAGAGCACGTGTAAAAATGTCCGAAGATGTTACACAGGCCCTGTATTGGCTGGGCAAAAAAAGCCTGGAAGAATATCGATTAACTCAACCATCAGAAGATAACGCGTATTATTATTTTTCGAGATTACTTGAGGCAGATCCAACGGACAAGGTTGCATCAGCAGGTCTACTGAATATTGCCGACCGATATGCCTATCTGGCGGAACGATCAGTCCTTGATGGGGATCACGACAAAGCGCACGCCTACATAATGATAGGACGGAAATTTAACTCTAACCATAAAGTCTTGATTAAATTAAATGAATTGAATCTGGGTGTTGGAAAAAAATCATTGATGGAGAAACTAAAGATTTTCTTTACGGGAGACTAATCTTCTTCATCTCACTCATTATTTCTCATCTCCCTTGCTGCAATAATGCTCTGGCTTCTTCTGTGCGTATGTTTTCCCATTCAGCAATCAGTGCTTTCATTTTTTCGATAGAATTATCTTCTTCCGTGCCTTCATCTATAGCTTCTTCCCCGATTTCTGTCTCGTCAGGGCCTTCTATGGCCACTATTTCCTGAGATTCATCTTTAAACTCGGAATCTTCACCCTTTTGCCCTAAAGATGTCTCTGCATTTCTGTCTATCATTGCCTTTAATTTAGCGGCTTCCGTTGCTTTCTCCCTCGCCGCAAGCCTGTCTTCTTCAGCCCTGACAAACGCATTTGTACGTAAGGTTATTCGTTGCTGATCGGAAACATCGATGCCCGTATCGTCAACGACCTTGCCACGATTAAACACGAAGACCCGTGGTCCACCTTCAACACTGCGATACCAAGCTGGCGGCTTCCCGGATAATTGGGTTGTCCCGGTTTCAGGATCGTTCCATTGATACATTTGAGCTTGAGTAGATTGGCAAAAAAACACTAAAACAAGCAAACAATAATAACGCACTATCGAACCCTCCATACCACACTGTTAAGATTATAACATGCTTCGCTAATACCCAAACTATCTGGAAATTACTTATTGTGTTGTGGCCTTTTCGATTCTGGTACAAGGTCTTACTATCGGCAGG
>CAYRXP010000222.1:0-3037 GCA_964428145.1 uncultured Enterobacteriaceae bacterium | reverse complement strand
GCCAGCTCCGGCACCTTCGGGCTCTTGCCGAAGAACACGTTGATCACCGGCACGTCCCAGCCGAGCTTCTTGCGCTCGGTGTAGAAGCGGGCCGCCGGCTCCGGCGCGCAGGAACAGAGAACCGCTTCGGCCCCGGCGTTCTTCATGGAGATCACCTGGGAGCTAACGTCGATATCCTTCTGATCGTAGCCCTCGGCCGCGACCAGCTCGATCCCATGCTTGTCGAGCACGGAGTTGATGCCCTTGAGGTGGGTCTTGCCCGAGGGATCGTTCTGATAGAGCAGCCCGATCTTCTTGACACCGAAAACCTTGCTGGCGAAGCGCACCAGCTCCTGCCCTTCCATGAAGTAGCTGGGATAGAGCGGGAAGACGTACTTGCTGGGATAGGTCAGATTCTTCTCAGCGCCCGTACCCGCGCCGATCAGCGGCACGTTCTTCGAGGTGATGTAGTCGATCACCGCCGACGTTGGTGCGGAGCCCAGGGGCGCCACGATGGCGAAGCACTTGTCGCGCTCGATAAACCGCTTGACGAGGCTCTTGGTGCGGGCCGGCTCGTACTTGTCGTCGACCATCTTGAAGTTGATCATCCGGCCGTGCACGCCGCCGTTGTCGTTGACGTGCTTGAACCAGGCGTCCGCGCCCTTGCCCATGCGGAAGTAGCTGGAGATTTTTCCGGTCATGGGCTGGTAAGAGCAGATGAGAATCTCTTTATCGCCGACGCCAGGACCGTTTTGGGCCCAGGCGCTTCCCGCGCCCAGGGCCAATGCCCCGATCACCGCCAACGCCAATGCTAAGTTCCATATGCGTCTCATTTCAGCCTCCCGTTTTAACGTTTACTCCTTCGACGATTCCACCGCCTAAGCGGCTCTTCCTATCGGCCGATCCTGCTTTCGAATTCACACGGCGGATTCCATGCGACAGCGATGCCTTTCCGCCCATCCTCGTGAACGCAA
Source organism: uncultured Enterobacteriaceae bacterium (assembly GCA_964428145.1). GTDB lineage: Bacteria > Pseudomonadota > Gammaproteobacteria > Eutrophobiales > Eutrophobiaceae > SMWN01. The sequence continues at coordinate 2,084 of CAYRXP010000222.1, read as the reverse complement.
GGTCGGCAAAGACCCTCCTAATTCTAACTCCTTTCTTCCTTGGCCCATGCAACAATTTATCCGAGATAACTATCCAAGGTCACACTACGACCGGGCGAGGCGACTTAGTTCTGCGTGCCCAGGTAGAATTCGACGGCCTCCCTGTTCTGTTGCAGTCCTTCCGTTTTACCCTCCGACCCGCCACAATTCCTCCGACCCGCGAGTCGGTGAACGTCACCCGGCGGTCGCGTGGGCCTGAGTGCCCATATACGATGCGATGACCTCCCGGTTCTCCTGAAGCTCCTTGGCCGTACCCTCGACGGTGACGCGGCCCAGTTGCAGGACATAAGCGTAGTCGGCGTTCTGTAGGGCAACGTGGACGTTCTGTTCGATGATCAGCAGCGTCATGCCCTTATCGGCATTGATCTTCTTGAGGATGCGGAAGATGTCGGCGATGATCAAGGGGGCGAGCCCGAGGGACGGCTCGTCCAACAGCAGCATCCGGGGCCGGGCCATGAGGCCGCGGGCGATGGTCAGCATCTGCTGCTCGCCGCCGCTCAGGGAGCCGCCAAGCTGCTTGGTGCGCTCCTTGAGGACGGGGAAGAGGTCCAAGACCATTTCCTGGTCCTGGGCGATTCCCGCCCTGTCGCTGCGGCTGTAGGCGCCCATGCGAAGGTTTTCGCTAACGCTGAGGTCCGTGAAGATTTTGCGCCCTTCGGGCACCGTGGCGATTCCCAGCCTGATAATTTCGCGAGGGCTCAATGAATTCAACCGGTGGCCGTCGAACTCGATGTCGCCGGCCGTCGGTTTGAGCAGGCCCGAGATGGCCTTCTGAATTGTCGACTTGCCGGCGCCGTTCGCCCCCAGCAGGGCGACGACGGTGCCCGGCTCCACGCTCAGCGAGATACCGCGCAGGGCGCGCACCGCGCCGTAATTGACCTCCAGGTCCCTGAGCCTGAGTAGCGTCATTGCGTCGGCTCGCCGAGGTAGGCAGCGATCACGTCGGCATTCTCCCGCACCTCGGCCGGCGTTCCATCCGCCAGGTTGGCGCCAAAGTTGATGACGTAAATGTAATCGCAGACCTTCATGACCATGGACATGTCGTGCTCGACGAGGAGCATGGTGACGCCCAGGTTCCGGTTGACGTGGCGCACGATCTCCTCCAGTTCCGCGGCGGCCTCGTCGTTGCACCCGGCAACGGGTTCGTCGAGCAGGATCATTTCGGGTTCGGCGGCCAGCGCCCGGGCCAGTTCGACCCGCTTGCGCCAGCCATAGGAAAGGCTCTTGACCGGTTTGTCGAGTTGATGGTTAAGGTGCAGCATGTCGGCAACTGCCAGCGCCTTGTCGACAAGCGCCGCCTCGTTGCGCCGCGCCCCGGGAAGGGAGAACATGTTTGCGAGGGGATTCCCCAGGTGCCGGTGCGCCCCGATGAGGATGTTGTCCAGGGTCGACTGCTCGCCGAACAGGTTGAGGTTCTGGAAAGTGCGGGCCATGCCCAGCCGAATCATGTGGTGGGGTTTGCACCGGGACATTGGCTGGCTGCGGTAGTAGACCTCGCCGGAGTCCTGGTCTTGGAAGCGGCTGAGCACGTTGAACAATGTCGTCTTGCCGGCTCCGTTGGGGCCGATCAGGCCGACGATCTTGCCTTCCGGCACCTCGATGCTGACGTTATCGCAGGCCATGACGCCGCCGAAGCGGACAGTTATGCCTTCGCAGCGCAGGTGGGTCATGACCCGCCTCCCGTGGGCGGCCCCGGCGCGTCCGCAAGCTCGGGCGATTCCCCCGCCTCCAACAGTTTCCGTTGCCGCCACGCCCGGACTGGCCTGGCGACGACCTCGGCCACGCCTGCGGGGGCCAGGACGAGGACCGCGATCAGCGCGACGCCCTTGAGGATGAAAGCGAAATCGGCCAGTTCCTCGAGGTAGAACGGCACCATCGCGACGAAGAAGCCGCCGAGGAATGGGCCGAAGAGCATGGCCGAGCCGCCGACCACGGCGGCGACCAGGAGATCCACCGAATACCAGATGTCGCCGTAGACCTCGGCCGAGATGTAGTTGACGATGAGGCCGTTGAGAGCGCCGGCCACGCCGGTGATGAAGGCGCTG
>CAYRXP010000221.1:0-3046 GCA_964428145.1 uncultured Enterobacteriaceae bacterium | reverse complement strand
GCATAATCCCTCACATCCTGCGTGATTTTCATGGAGCAAAAATTAGGACCGCACATCGAACAAAAGTGTGCAACCTTGTGGCCTTCTTTTGGTAGGGTTTGATCGTGAAATTCCCTTGACCTGTCCGGATCCAGACTTAGATTAAATTGGTCTTCCCAACGAAACTCAAACCGCGCTTTTGATAATGCATTGTCCCTGATTTGTGCGGCGGGATGACCTTTTCCAAGATCAGCGGCATGCGCAGCGATTTTGTAGGTGATAATTCCTTCTTTAACATCATCTTTATCCGGCAAGCCGAGGTGCTCCTTGGGTGTAACGTAACACAGCATGGCTGTACCGAACCAGCCAATCATCGCTGCCCCTATCGCCGAGGTAATATGATCGTAACCGGGGGCGATATCAGTCGTTAATGGGCCCAATGTGTAAAATGGCGCTTCCTGGCAATATTTAAGTTCCTTTTCCATGTTCACCTTGATCATGTGCATTGGGACATGACCCGGACCCTCTATCATGACTTGCACATCATGTTCCCATGCAATACGTGTTAACTCTCCTAAAGTTTCAAGTTCTGCAAATTGTGCTTCATCATTGGCATCTGCAATTGAACCAGGACGTAAACCATCACCCAATGAGAATGAAACATCATAAACCTTCATGATTTCGCAGATATCTTCGAAATGGGTATATAAAAAGCTTTCCAGATGATGGGAAAGACACCATTTAGCCATAATAGAACCACCGCGTGAGACAATCCCTGTCGTACGTCTGGCTGTGAGCGGGATATAAGACAAGCGTACGCCTGCGTGAATAGTGAAATAATCAACACCCTGCTCGGCCTGCTCTATCAAAGTGTCCCTGAATAACTCCCAGGTCAGGTCTTCGGCTTTACCGTTGACCTTTTCCAACGCCTGATAAATGGGGACGGTACCAATGGGCACGGGAGAATTCCGAATAATCCATTCCCTGGTTTCATGTATATTCTTACCGGTTGACAGATCCATGACCGTATCGGCACCCCAACGGATGGCCCAGGTCATTTTTTCGACTTCCTCTTCAATGGACGAAGTGACCGCAGAATTCCCGATGTTTGCATTAATCTTTACCAGAAAATTTCGGCCGATGATCATCGGTTCGATTTCAGGATGATTGATGTTGGCTGGAATGATTGCTCGGCCCCTGGCTACTTCATCACGAACAAACTCAGGCGTAATCACATCTGGTATTTCTGCACCAAAGCCCATGCCCGGGTGCCGATGCAGTAAATTTTGTTCTTGATAGGATTCCAGTTTCTGATTTTCTCGAATCGCAATGTATTCCATTTCAGGTGTAATGATTCCCTGCCTGGCATAATGCATCTGCGAAACATTACCACCCGATTTGGCACGCCTGGGCAATGGCGTATGTTCGTAGCGGATCTGCTCGAGTTCTGGAGATTGCATACGGGCACAACCATACTCAGAGGTAAACTGTTCCAGTGCTTCAGTATCGCCCCGTTCATCGATCCAGACCTTGCGAAGATGATCCAGACCCTTGCGGATATCTATATCTACAGTTGGATCGGTATAAGGTCCTGATGTGTCATACACAGCAATTGATGGATTTTCTTGCTTCTCTGTTCCAACCAGCGTGGGTGATTGACTGATTTCCCGCATGGGAACTTGAATATCATCTCGACTTCCCTGGATATAGATTTTTTTTGAATTTGGGAACGACTCAATCGCTTGTTCGTCTACTTTGGCGTTCTTGTTAAGGAAGGGTTTAGGGTTTGCGCTCATGTTACAATGCCTCATTATTAATGTTGATGAGCACTTGGCGCTAGAGCAAATTATGTCTGCTTTCCTACGCCGGTACTAACCGGATCAGGTTCGAGGGTGAATCTCAGCCATTACCTGGCACCCCTAGCTACACTACTCATGCTTTGGCTATATAATACCCTTTGATGAGCCATTTGAAACGTATTTATTTGAGAATATTTTAATGAATTTTGAACAAGCCCGCTCAAATATGATTGAGCAACAAATTAAGCCGTGGAACGTCCCGAATCAGGTAGTCCTGGATCTTATATCTGAAATTCATCGTGAAGATTTCGTGCCTGATGAATACAGACGTCTTGCGCTCGCTGATGTACTGATACCGCTCGCTCATGATCAGGTTACCATGACGCCCAAAGTTGAAGCACGTTTACTACAGGCGCTTGAGATGAAACTGGATGATGAAATTCTTGAAATCGGTACTGGTTGTGCTTATATGACAGCTTTACTGGCAAAGTCAGGCCACCATGTACATAGCGTAGATATCCACCCTGATTTTACAGAACAGGCAAAACTGAAACTTCAACAACATGATATCCAAAATGTCACACTTGAATGTGGAAATGCGATTCATGGTTGGCAAAAATCTTCACCCTACGATGTGATTGTGCTAACAGGTTCCGTCCCTATCCTAGAAGACCACTTACAGCAACAGTTGAAGATCGGTGGTCGCATGTTTGCTATTACTGGTCAATCACCCGCCATGGAGGCAAGGCTGATAAAGCGTGTTTCAGAAAATGAGTGGCACAATGAAATATTATTTGAAACAGATCTGCCAGAACTGGAAGGTGCGACCCAGATAGAAACATTTAAGTTCTAGGAAAGATATTAGATTAAAATATTTTCAAAAGTTGTACTCCAATAGACCCATAAAATAGCAATACCCGGTAAAGGAACAGTTTTGAGCAAACGTTATCAATTTTTTAAATATGGTTTTGTATTGATATCCCTCAGTTTCAACGTTGCGGCGATGGATTTGCTTGAGGTATATACACTTGCAGAAATAAGCGACCCGATTTACAGGCAGGCAGTTTTTTCTCATCTGGCAACCCGGGAATCGAAACCTCAGGCGCGGGCACTTTTATTGCCTTCTGCCAATATCAGTGCCAACACATTTGATAATGAACAAACGATCGGCGGTAGTGGTGTGGGTGAGCCAGGGGATGTAAATTTTAATAGCCATGGCTACACCTTGAGTCTCGCTCAACCCATATTCAGGTGGGATCGCTATCTCT
>CAYRXP010000220.1:0-3057 GCA_964428145.1 uncultured Enterobacteriaceae bacterium | reverse complement strand
TTACATTCAGTAATTGCATCTGCACCTGCGGGTGGGGTTGTTCTTGTTTCACCCTTGTAATTGTATCCGGTGCAAATCTGAACGGAATCCAGCCCATCCAGAACATCAAGTTTGGTAATGCACAATCCGCTCAGGCTATTCACCTGTTTTGATCGCCTTAATGCCACGGCATCGAACCATCCACAACGACGTGCACGTCCTGTTGTTGCTCCGAACTCATGACCATTTTCTGCGAGGTGTTCCCCGGTCGCATCAAACAACTCAGTTGGAAACGGGCCTGAACCAACACGTGTCGTGTAGGCCTTGGTGATTCCAAGTATATAATCAATACATCCCGGACCAACACCTGAGCCTGATAACACGCCACCTGCTGTTGTATTGGAAGAAGTTACGAAGGGGTAAGTACCATGATCAATATCTAGTAGTGTTCCCTGTGCCCCTTCAAAGAGAATATTGTCACCCGCTTTTTGAAGCTGCCAGATAAACTCTGTCACATCTGTCATCATGGGAATAATTGATTCGGCCAGGTCCATTGTTTCATCAAGCGTCGTCTGATAATCAATCGTCTCAGATTTGAAATATTCTTTCAAAATGAAGTTATGAAACTCCAGAACTTCTGACAATTTTTCTGCAAATCTGTCTTTATTCAGGAAATCGCCTGCACGGAGTGCCCTTCTTGCAACCTTGTCTTCGTAAGCTGGGCCTATCCCACGACCTGTTGTGCCGATGGCATCATTACCTCTTGCTTTTTCCCGTGCCTGATCAAGTGCGACATGGTAGGGAAGGATCAATGTGCATGCCTCGCTGATTTTCAATCTCTCACGTGCACAAATGCCTTTCTCCTCAAGCATGCCAACTTCTTCCAGCAGGGCCTGCGGACTCAGAACGACACCATTTCCAATCAGACATTGCACACCTTCTCGAAGAATTCCGGAGGGAATGAGATGCAACACCGTTTTATCTCCCTCAATGATTACCGTATGCCCGGCATTATGTCCGCCCTGGAAGCGCACAACCGCCGCGACCTGATCGGTCAAAAGGTCAACGATTTTACCTTTGCCTTCATCGCCCCACTGAGTGCCGAGAATGACAATATTCTTCCCCATTAGATTGCCCGTGTAATTTTAGAATACAAAAATGTGTTATTGAGGAACAACGACCCACTGACCGTCCTGACATTCAAGTCGTTTGTCACAACCCATATCTTCCGGCGTATCATTCTGCCCCGGCAATTCGCAGATCACGATTTCACCCTGATTTCGTAAATTCCTGATGGCCTCCATTTGACCTGGCTCATCACTGCACGGCACAAAAATACCCGGGATAGTGTCTGCATCACTATTACTCAGGTCGAGTAAGGCTTTAATATCTGTACTAAATCCAGTTGCCGGACGTGCCCGACCAAAAGCACTTCCAATATCATCATATCGTCCACCAAAAGCGATGCCCTGACCAAAGCCCGGCACATAAGCTGTAAAAACAATTCCCGTGTGATAGTGATATCCGCGTAACTCGGACAAATCAAAATTCAATGTCACCTCTGGCAGTCTCTTGCTGATCAATTCGAATATATTCTGCAGTTCATCCAGGCAATACTTAATCTCTGAATTAATATTTTCAAATGAAGCTCGGGCTTCTTTGAAATCACCAATTACACCATTCGCAGTTATCAACGCTTTAAACATCTTTCCTGCTTCTGCAGATAGAGAACCTTCTGAAATCATGTCATTTAGTTCAGGCATCGCCTTTCGCTGAAGCATATCAAATAATTCCAATTCACTGTCTTCTTTCAGGTCTTCATCTAGTTTCGCCAATTGGACAAGATTGTTATAAACACCGACGTGACCAAGATCGATATGAATCTTTTCAATCCCTGCTTTCTTTAGCGTCTCAATCATTAAACACAATACTTCGATATCACTTTCAATCCCTTTGTGTCCATAGAGCTCAGCACCTACCTGCAATGGGCTTCGATTACCCCCGATATTTTCTGGACGCGTATGCAAAACCGTTCCCAGATAACATAATCTCGTCGGCACTTCCCTCTTCAGATTATGGGCATCGATTCTCGCAACCTGTGGCGTTGTATCCGCACGTACCCCCATTAGGCGACCACTTAACTGATCAGTCAGTTTGAATATCTGCAGATCCAGATCTTTGCCTGTGCCCGTGAGTAAGGAGTCCATATATTCAATCATTGGCGGAATCACTAATTGGTATCCCCACGTTGCATATAGATCAATGATCCCCCGACACAATTGATCGAGCTGCTCGGCTCGAGGTGGCAGTATTTCTTCTATCCCTTCAGGTAACATCCAATAATTTTGAGTCTTCATCATATTTTTTGAAACTTATTGATTTTTACTTGGGGTTCAACGAACCAAATAAAGTAATAGCAAACCCGACAGCATGCTCGTCAATCCAATAAAACGTAATTTCGTATCATTCATACCTGCAACCAAAATGAACATTTTACGTAAGCCTGCAGGATTACAAAACGGCATGATTCCCTCGATGATGAAGACCAAGGCCAGTGCTGTAAATAAGTCAATCCACATCAGGTTTTCCTAAGATCTTTTTGCTATACAGGCCAAATCTGCCGAAGATACCCTGATAAATTTCCAGGATACCTCTGACTCGATTCTAGATTATAAATCTTGGGTTATAACGCTATCGACCTAGCGGATGATTAAAATATTTAAAGAAATCTGACTCAGGCGAAATCAGCAGAATATCATTCTGACCACTAAAACTGTTCTGATAGGCCGATAAGCTCCTGTAGAAGGCATAGAATTCCTCGTCCCTACCGAAGGCAGCGGCATAAGTCTCCGTTGCCTGTGCATCGCCCTCACCTCTGATGATCTCGGCATCACGATAAGCATTCGCCAGAATGATTTCCCGTTCCCTATCAGCAGTTGCGCTAATTCTTTCGGCAGCTTCCGCACCGCGTGCGCGAAAATCCTTGGCTACGCGTAAACGCTCAGCGCGCATTCTCTCATAAACGGAGTGGCTGACTTCTTCTGGCAAATCAATCCTTTTTGTTCTGATATCAACGAC
>CAYRXP010000219.1:0-3063 GCA_964428145.1 uncultured Enterobacteriaceae bacterium | reverse complement strand
AGCATCATCTGCGCCGTAAATCTTACATGCCCCCTCCAGGCCGGCACGCTTCCCATCCCAGGTTTCTTTTTTTGGATCTCGTTCCCTACAAAATAAAACATATTCGCCATGCGGCCGATCAGGGATGATAACGGCCACCGCCTCAGGTTCTGGATAACCTGTTAGGTAATAAAAGTCACTATCAGGTCGAAATGGAAATTCAACATCATTATTTCTGATGTGTACCGAGGCTGTCGGCAAGATAGCAACACTTTCGTCACCCATCATATCCATTAAACGTTTACGACGACTCCTGAATTCCTTTGCATCCACTAATGTAGTACCTCTGGTGGTTGTTTTTCCGGCTTATCCGCAGAATCTATATTGTCCTGCAACTCTTCAAATATAAACAGGGTTCCCATCCGCACATATTCAGTCAGCTCCATCAGCGCGAAGTCATTCCCCCGATCTGATTCATCTTCGTTGTCGGGTTCCAAACGAGCTATCTTGTAAAAATCATCAATTAATTCTTTTGATCCAGAGGGAATTCCCCCCTGATTCACCCCAGACAAACCAAGGCCACTCATAAACCCTTGACACCATTCGGCAAGTGAACGACTTCTCTCCGCCAGTGGATCATCTTCGTTCGCAAGTAACAGCGCCAACTCGAGATCAGATGAGTGCATCTGTGTTTCAATCTCTTTAGCCAATGCTTTTAAATGAATAAAACATTCATCTGGATTGACGATTTCATCAGTATCAAGCAAAAAATAGTTTCTTATTTGTTGTTCCTGAACCTGCCCATTGCCACAAACCAATGCACATAGAAAACCATGGCATTCTGATGCATGAATCCCAGCACCTGAAGTGACTAACATTTCATTTAACGCGTCATAATCTTGCATGATATTAACATCCTGGAATATCTAAGCCTTGATTCACGGGATGAACCAAATTTTGATGGGAAATCCAGTTATTCTACTTCTAAATTTATGGATCCTACACTGCTTTTGCCCTGTATATACCTTGTATATCTTGACCGCTACCACCGGTCGCTCTATATTGAGCAGGTGTTGCATGAATAATAACAAACAATCAGGGAATTTTGACCACAGTCGGGCACAACTTTTCGGGATAAATCATGACAGATCAAAACAATGAAACGGTAGATCTTAAAGCACTAGAAACTCGTGTTGATGAATTAATCAGCACAGTCGGTAAATTGACATCAGAAAACACCGCCCTGCGTAGCCAGCAGAATAATCTGGTCACCGAGCGTGCTGAGTTGATAGAAAAAACTGAACTGGCCAGAACCCGTATTGAATCAATGATCTCCAGACTACGTGCCATGGAAACACGTCCGTGAGTGAAGCAAAACCAGCCAGCGTCACCATCCTTGATAAAGAATACCTCATTGCATGCAGCGATGAGGAACGCGAGCAATTAAACGACGCAGCGAGCCTACTTAATGACAAAATGCATGAGGTAAAAATCTCGGGAAAGGTTATCGGCAGTGAACGAGTCGCGGTGCTAGCAGCACTGAATATTGCACATGAAATGCTTGCATACAAAAAGGAAAACGAGAGCTATACTTCGAATGTGGACAGTCTGATCCGTCGCTTACAGAATAAAATAGACAATGCCCTGATAAAGGGCGATCAGATAGAAATTTAATAGTTTAAAGACGCTGGATTGTAGTAGCGACGAGCAGTATTGGGTATCTTCTGCAGTGTTCGCCAGCAGGCTGGTGGTAACTTGAGCCTACTCTACATTACCAGGGAACTTTATTTGTGACGTTGTGTGCACGTCCATTCGTGGGAAGCCTAATATGTCAAAATTCGTTCCCACTTGAACTCACGGTTCAAGTTCTGAGGTTTGTAGCGGCACTGTGGTAGATGCCCGCCTATATGCTTCTTTTATTTTCCCTTTCTCGTACCATTTTCAGCATGAATCCTTGATTTTTCGCTTCGATCAAGCATTGATTCCGCCTTTTAGCGGCGTGATACTTTTCTTTGTACAGACTAAAGAAAAGTACCCAAAAGAAAACTGCCCCTGAGATCGTGTCCTGCGGATACCCTCACAGCTGCATGACTTCTTAAGGTCGCGCAAACAAGACTTCCTGTCTTGGTTCCGCTCATTTGAACGTCCTGTTCAAATGACCTTAAAATCATTCACCTACTCGGCACGATATGAGGGGAGTGAAAACACTATCAATCACACTGACTCCATTGGTTTTATACGTTTTCATTGTCTCGCATCTTTAAGTAATACATTGTATAAACACCAAGAGCTGTTCCTATAGGAATAATGATAACGGCTATGAATATTGAATAGCCCCATAATAGCTTGGTAGTAATGGCGCTTTTATGCATAAGAAAATATATCGGGAGACCTCCAAGTAGGAGCGGAAGACTAATTGATACAGTAACCGCAATAGCACAGCCGATACCTGAATCAGCAGTTTTCAAACATTCTTGGGACAAAATTAATAACACATATCCCACACATGATAAAAGTACAAAGGTTAGGGCATACAACGTTATGAGAATTTTATGGTGCTTGCTGATATTCATCTCTATTCCTTTAGATCTGATAAGTAGTGGTTCAGGATAGATCGATTTTTATAAACATGCCACTTTGGTTGCTTCTGTGGCCTTTAAGTACCCCCGTTATGTCTTGCCGAGCTGATTACTATTGGTAGCGCAAAAATCACAGGGATGTGATTTTTAGTTCAACTGAGCATGGATGCGAATTTGAACGGCGCGTTAGCAGTAGTGATCAGTTCGGGTAGCCTTCAGGCCAAGACATCAGGGTGCTCTTCTCTTTGGTACCTTTCTCTTGGGCACGCAAGAGAAAGGTACTTGCCATCAGGCAAAACCTATTCTTAAAGAATTACTGGATTCCCGCTATCGCGAGAATGACGGATACCATAAACCCATCAGCTCAAAAACATCTCATACGATTTATTCCCACTCTCATCCCAATACTGCATTCCCAAACCATCCAGAAATTTCTGAAACTCAGGGCGTTCCTCATCAGGGACCTGAATCCCCATCAAGACACGGCCATAGGCAGCACCATGAT
>CAYRXP010000218.1:1559-3069 GCA_964428145.1 uncultured Enterobacteriaceae bacterium | reverse complement strand
AACCAATTATTTCTTTTATGCTCTGTTTCTAATTTTTCACTAAATCCTGATATATCCAGTAACGCAGTTGAATATTCATTTTTGCTTCTAACAATGACACGCCAATGGAATGGTGAAAAAGGTTGTGGCAGTGCGAATGTATCCGAGTTTGTTTCAATATGATGAGCTCCATGATTGATAGCAATTTGCATCGCTTCCTGCTTTAACTGCCATTGAAAGGTCACATAAACCAAAATTAATGCTGTGCCTGTGATAGCGATTGACCGGGAACGCATATTTAGAGAGATTAATAATGTAATGGCGATGATAATTGTAAGATAGGGATCAATTACAAAGGTCGTCGCAAAACTGATCAACCTGTCGGAGAATGGATAATAGATCTCCGTTCCGTAGACAGTAAGGATATCAAGGAGGATGTGCGACACAATCCCCACAATACTGTAAAAAAGAACTAACTTTGCACTACCCCGTAACCTCGGTACCACGACAAGGATAATACCCGTCAGAAAAATCCCCCATATTGGTGCCATAAACAGGGAATGCGTAATACTGCGATGCCATTCCGCAATAAAGATCAATGGATTTATCCAGAACGACAGATAATCAATATCCGGGAAGGCGCCCGCAATCGCTGCAATGATTAATGTATCTTTATTTCGGCATGAGTTTCCTGTTTTAGTTTGATGCGGAGTAATTACCTTAGCGGAAAGACCGGCAAAAAGCGCATGAGTAATTGGATCCATAGCACTCTCAGGCCGTGTTTAATGAGTATGAGAATATCAAACGTACACCATTTTGACTGTTGTGATTAAGACTTGAAGAATTACGATTCCCGCTGGGAGCCAGATTGTGTGATTAATGATGATGGATTGACAACATGCGCAAGTCTCTCCGCCTTGCGTAATAGGGAATCAAGTACTTTTACCGTTTTAGTATAATCTTCTGAGTGATCAGTCAACCAATATGAAAATGTAGAAAGATAGATGCCGGTTGTTCCAACTTCTTCTGCGATCCTGGCCAGATGCACCGTCTTACTTCCGGCAGCTTCAAGCATCCATTGAACTGTCCGGCTGATGCGCAAGATACCCGATGCTTGCAAGTGTATGTGTCCAAACTCCAGCTTATATTTCAGCATATCTATCGTTGCACGGCGATGTGGAGCCAGGGCAAGTAACCAGGCCATGATGACACGATGAATACGTTCCCGGCCATTTAATTTTTTAAACCCGGGCTTTGAAGCCTCGGTCATCATGACCTGATCTACCCTGTTAAACATAGCCTCTGCCAAATCATCTTTCTGTCTATAGTACTGACTTACTTCATCGAGACCGATTTCAAGTTCATCTGCTATGTCGCTCAAGCGAACAGATTCCCAGGATCCAGATTCAGCAAGTTCTAATGCCTTATCGAGAATGTTATCTGCAAGATTCATGTCTTACACCATAGAAGTAATACACAGGAAAATAAAGGGAACAGTCCGTGCCTTGACACCATGTCACCGCGGCATTAA
>CAYRXP010000218.1:0-1459 GCA_964428145.1 uncultured Enterobacteriaceae bacterium | reverse complement strand
ACGTCATTTATTTATACGCCTGTCGCCGAATAAGCCACCAAACATATGTTGCTAATAAAATCAGAATTCCATATACCAGCCAGTAACACCAATCAGCCGGTCCAGAATGTCCAAAGGATTCGATTCCTGTGGCTGACTCCAACCAACGCCAAAAGGGAAAAGTAAATAAAGTTATAAAAAATGCGGCCGGCAGAGTAAGAGTACAGATGAGTAACGCCATTCCTGCACTCTTTAACCGTGTTCGAAAACCCATAGCCCGTTCCAGTCAGTTCAGCATGCGACACATCACCGGAAGGTGGTTTGATCAATCAAAGGAAATTACCGAATTCTTAGAATCAAATTAGTTTCCTTTCGTTTATTCCAAATTTATCGAACCGTCAAGCTCGTGTTTAACATCCAAATCGGGGAGTTCCAACGTCATTTTTACCACCAAACTTTCCGATCCGGTGAGCGTACCGTCATTTATAGCGTTTTGTACCGCGTGTTCGATTTCCCGTTGCGAGCTTACCCCAACCTTTTTTAGAAATTTCCTGATTTCCATATTCAATGTATCTTCATTCATTGTAACCTCCCACAATACTTGTCTATAATAATGAACAATTATAGTCGTTACTCATGAAGATTTAACCATAAATGACTTTATTTCTAGCCGATCTTGTTCTTATCTTTCATACATTATTTATTATTTTTGTCGTATTTGGTGGTTTGATTGTATTGAAATGGCACAAGATCATCTGGGTTCATATTCCATGTGCACTATGGGGTGCATTAATTGAATTTTTAGGCTGGATTTGCCCACTGACTTATCTTGAGAATTATTTTCGAGAAATTGGCAACGTCAATTATTATGAAACTAGTTTTATTCAGCATTATTTATTGCCGATTATATATCCCACGGGACTGACAACAGATATTCAAATCCTGCTTGGCACTATTGTCATCGTAATAAATCTAATTATTTATTGTATCGTCTGGCGTTATCGACTCGAGAAATAAATATCAGAATAATTATTCTGAAATTGCTCTATTCTCTTATGTTGATATGTATCGTTTTACAGTCAATCTGATTCTGATCAGTGTCTTCCTTTTAGGAATGCCGCTTGCCGGTGTCTGGCTAGCAGGTCATGATTTGGCGACATATCTGGTGTTTCCTCATATAACCTCGCCTATGCAACATGAACCGTTTTCCTGGATTGCCTGGTTTGCCATGGCTGGTTTTATTCTTGTCGTCCTAGCATTATTCGTTTATGCGATAAACTTTCGTTCCATAAAACAGCCCCAAACCAGCAATCAACGACTGTACCGCCTGCCCTGGTGGGGAAAAATAGGTGTCATACTTGTCATTGTTTTCTGGATCCTTGCCTGGAACCGCTTTGCCTGGTTTACAGACTTTCAGGTTTATACTTTCACGCCCATCTGGCTGGGTTACATTTTAATCATCAATGCGCTCACACTCTCT
>CAYRXP010000217.1:0-3098 GCA_964428145.1 uncultured Enterobacteriaceae bacterium | reverse complement strand
CCTGGGCGATCCCGCGACCGGCGTCCCCAAGAGCCATCATAGCTAACGGAAAAAAGGGAGGCCTGCCCGATCTCTATGGGTCATTATCAACGCTCCTTGGTATAAGAAGCTGCTGGAGTCCCTGATTTTCGCTGCGCCCGGTTCCGGCAGCTTCTTGGTAGGTCCTCGCCGCCCCCGAAATTGGCCATTCTCCCGAACAGCACGAGAGCCAATTGGTTCGCCAGATGCTGACCAAATGATTAGGTGACAGTGCGACATTCGCCATGGACGCGGAAGACAAGAGGCTGCAGAATTCCCGTCATTGCCTGGGTTCCCTTTCGGCATCCGGCGAGACAGGCTTGGTTCGAACTGCTTCCGGTCGGTACGTGCAAGATAAGACAACGCTTTCGAAAATCGAGCCCTTCCGCGGTCTGCCCGCTGCGGACCTCGAGGCCGTGGCGCAACGCTGTCGTTGGCGCCGCTATGGCGCGGGGCAGCAGGTCGTCGGACATCAAGAGGAGAGCCGCGACGTCTTCTTCGTGGTGAGCGGCCGGGTTCGCGTGACGCTCTTTTCGGTGTCTGGAAAGGAGGTCACGTTCCGCGACCTCAGCGCGGGGGAGATGTTCGGCGAACTCGCCGCCATCGACGGCCAGCCGCGCTCCGCCAGCGTCATCGCCCTGACGGATTCGCTGATTGCGTCCCTCTCCGGGGAAGCGTTCTGGCAAGTGCTGCGCGAGCAGCCTGAGGTTGCTGCGGTTACCTTGAAGCGGCTGGTGGCCAACGTGCGCGATCTCTCTGAGCGCGTCTTCGAATTCAGCACATTGACGGTGAACAATCGCATACAGGCGGAGCTGCTGCGACTCGCCTACGCCCATCTGCAAGGCGAGGACTACGCGGTCATCGCGCCGGCGCCCACCCATGTGGAAATCGCGAACCGGGTCAGCACGCACCGCGAGGCCGTCACGCGGGAACTCTCCCGGCTTGCCCAGGCAGGCGTGGTCGAGCGGCGCTCGGGCAAGCTCCTAGTGCTCGACGTGGCACGGCTGCGCCGCATGGTCGAGAACGTCTTGGAGGCCTAACCGACCGACCCGGCGACGAGCGCTGGCGCTGGCCTTCAACCCTTCAACCTATGTCGCGCAGTCAGATCCGAGCGAGACGTCACATCCGAACGGGACGTCAGGTCGGAGCGCGAAGTCAGGTCGGAGCGCGAGGTCAGATCCGAGCGAGAGACCAGCGCGTCCCGCGCGGTTACGGACAGCGTCGCCTCCAAGAGGATCTCGTCGAAAGTACCCGACGCGATGTCGATGCGCAGCGTGAAGTCACCCTTGTCATACTCCCATACGAGGACGTCCGACTCGAAATCGAATTCCTCCGCAATGACCCCGGTATCGTCGATCACCGACTGATTGGCGGGCGCCCCGGCGCCCGTCTGCCGTCTTTTCCCGGCGCCGCGAACTGCCCTGCCGGGGCCATGGACCAGATAGATCGCCGGCTTCGGGAGGTTGTAGAACGTCCCTTCATACGAGATGGCATAGATTCGGGCGAATTGGGGCGCGCCCCGCTTTACGGCTGCAGCAGGCGGGTCCAACTGCTCCCGCAGGAAACGATTTGCCCCTAAGGTTTGCGGCACATTAACTATATTCAGACCTGGGAACACCCGGCCGAACAACATGATGTTGGTGGGAGATAACAGGTTCTCTTGCATGATCCAATTTCCTCCGTTCTAGAATCTTTCACGCCGCATCGCGAGCCGCCATCGCTCGCGATACGGTAGGTTGCGAAGATGGCGCGACCGTCGTACGGCCAGCCCCCATTCCAGGCTGGCCAAGTCGCGACCGGTGAACAGTGCGGAGCGCCCGCCCATCGTGGGCAGAGTGATCTCGCGCCAGGCGAGGCTATCGCGGATTATCTGACGATACCGCCCGCCGGTTAGCGCCAAGTCGCTGGCCAGGAGCGCCATGCTCACGTCTCCGAAGCTCAGCAAATGCCGCGGAATTCGCATCCAGGTATTGGCGAGCAGAGCCCCAAGATAGTCTCGCGCCCGCAACAGCACCTCCTTGAAGGCATCGTGCCGATCCCGGTAAGCAGCAGCGAAGCGGCGCTCGATCAAAGCGAGAGGGGCGCCATCCTCGGGGGCGCCGTAGGACAGCGCGGCGAGCTTCGCGTCGATCAATCCGGCATCGACCAGGAGCTCCTGATAAACCTCGACGAAGATGTCGAAGATGGCCCCGGTCAGCGGTTCGCCAAGTCGGTGCAGTTCGGGCTGCGAGAGCTGCTCGGCCGGCGTCATGACATCGGCGACATCCGACATCCGGAGCGAGTTGCAGGCCAGGCGGATCTGCTCTGTCTCGGACAGCTCGCCGATGCGATTGAGTTCGTTGAGCGTATAGAGATCGCCGTTCGAGTTGCGCAGCACGCGATCCACGACCGTATCGAAGTGCAACACCGCCACCAGCGCCACCAGATCGGAGGCCGACTCCTGAAAGCCACGGTATTCGGCGGTCATGGTCGCCGGCGTCGGCACCCCGACCTCGGAGAAGATCAAGCTGTGCCCGAACTCATGAGCGAGTACGTCGAAGTTGAGGCTATACGGGTGCCGCGCCCCGGACTCGGCCTCGCCGTAGCCAACCTCAATGAAGCCATAGCCCGACTGGGCATTGTCCCAATCGACGAAGGGTATCAGCTCCAGCCTCTCGAATCGGTCGCGGAAATGCCACGGGATGCTACGGCCAAAATAGGCCTCCCAGATGTCCAGGACGCGACGAACGGTCCCGTACATATGGGCTGCCTCGAAGCCGGGATCGCCGGGCTCCAGGTGATCGAAGTGTCCGTCGCGCCCAGGGCCGACAGCCGCCCGGGTGGGGCCGCGATAGGGCGGCAGGTAGGGAAACTCATAGGGTCGCGGCTTGTCGATAGGCTCGACGACGTAGAGGCGATCATCGGCCGGGCCCGGTTGGATGGTGTCCGGCCTTTGCGACACCCAGACCGTTTCGGGTGCCGCGAAGGCCGCCAGCACGGGGGCCTGCGGATACAGCTTGAACCGCGTGCCCGTGGCTTGGAGTAGCTGGTCCTGCTCGGCCGGCATGGTGGGTTATCCCTCGGCGGTCCGGGCTATCGCC